>NZ_JBJLRD010000011.1:0-92765 GCF_050871305.1 Kineococcus gypseus
GCGACGCGGTGGTGGCCGGAGCAGCGGCGCGAGGACGAGGCCAGGCCCCGCCCGGGCGCGGGGGGCGTGGCCACGCCCACCGTCCAGCCCGCGGCGGCCAGCGCCCGCGCGGCGGCCAGCGCCCCGCGGCTGACGCCCTGTTCCACGATGAGCGCTCGCACCCGTCCCGACCCCCGTCCCGGGCGCCCCGGCGGCGCCCCGGGTCAGCCTGTCGGGCCGGGCCCGCGCGCGCGATCCGGCGGGCGGCGCGGCCCTCAGAAGCGCCGGTTGCCCGCGCGGCGGCGCACGCGCCGCTCGACGCGGTCGAACTCGCGGCGCAGCGGGGTGGAGCAGAACTCCCCCAGCGTCACGCCGGCGGCCAGGGCCAGGGCGGTGCCCAGGGCCTGCACCAGCAGCACCAGCCCGGCGGAGGTGCTGCCGCCGACGAGGGCGGAGATGGCCCGGAAGACCGCCAGGCCCGGCAGCAGCGGCACGATGCCGCACACGGAGACCACCAGGCCCGGCACCCGCCAGCGCCAGGCGGTGCCCTCGGCGAGCAGGCCCACGAGCAGCGCGGCCACGCCGGCGGCGGCCACCGGGCCCGCCCCGGCGGCCGAGGCGGCGGCCGCCGCGGCCGAGGCGGTGGCCCCGGCGAGCGCGGCCAGCACGACCGCGCGCGCCTCGGCGTAGCCGGAGACGGCCCACGCCAGGGCGGCGCTCGCGCCGGCGAGGACCTGCACCGCCACCGCGGGCGGCTCGGTGGCCGCGAAGGTGAGGGTCAGCACCACCCCGGCGCGCTGGCCGAGGTCGAGGACCCCGGCGATGCCCAGGACGAGGCCGACGGTGAGCACCACCGTCTCGAAGGCGCGGGCGCCGGCGGTGACGTAGAAGCCGGCGATGGCGTCCTCGGCGGAGCCGACGAGGGAGAGCCCGGCCAGCAGCACGACGATGCCGGAGCCGACGACGAGGGAGGGCGGCAGGCTCCCCGCCCCGCCGGGCAGGTGCTCGCGCCACTGCAGCAGCACCAGCGCCACGGCGGTGGCCAGCCCCGCCCCGGCGACCTGCTGGAAGAAGACGGGCAGCCCGCGGCGGTCCAGGGCGAGGAGCACGAGCTGCAGCGCGGCGGTGGTGCCGGCCGCGGCGGCGGCCACGGCCCAGCCGCCGCCGAGCAGGACCGCCACCGAGACGGCCAGGCCCACCGCGCCCAGGGAGGCGACCGAGCCGCGGTAGGGCCGCCGGGCGGACAGCAGCCGCCGCAGGCGCGCGTCGAGCTCCGCGACGCCCACCTCCCCGGCGCCGGCGGCGTGGGCCAGCTCGTACAGCCGCGACAGGCGCGCGTAGTCGGTGCCGCGCACCTGCACCACGCGCACGTCGGTCAGCGGCACGCCGTCGTCCCCGGTGGTGGAGACGACGACGGCGGTGAAGGTGATGTCCACCTGGGTGCGGTGCAGACCGGCGCCGGCGGCGGCGCGCAGCGTCAGGGCGGTGACGTCGGCGGCGGAGGCGCCGGCCGACAGCAGCGCCTCGGCCGTGCGGGTCAGGGCCCGCAGGGCGGCGGGGACCTGCTCGCGCGGCAGCCCGAGCGGTGCGCTGTCGGCCTCGGCGGGCGCGCGGCCGGCCAGGCGCCCGGCGGTGCGGGCCGCGAGGGCGGCGGCGCGGGCGCGGACCCGGCCGGCCGGGCCGCGACCGGTCCAGGGGGCGGGCACGCGGGGACGCTACCGGCCCGGGCGCGGGCCGGTCGCGCGCCGCCTCACACGTGGGTGTCGGCGACCTCGCCGAGGTCGCGCGAGCCGGCGCGCTCGCGCCGGTGGGCGTCCAGGCGCGAGACGACGATCCCGGCGCTCGCGCCGTGCACGAGCACCGACAGCGCCACGGTGAAGCCGACGGCGGCCCACAGCGGCCCGGCGGGGAACTCCGCCTCGCCCAGCGCCCAGGACAGGTAGAACAGCGAGCCGATGCCGCGCACGCCGTACGCGCCGACGACCCAGCGCTCGCGCGGGCCGGCGGGCGAGCCGAGCAGGCTCAGCCGGCCGACGAGGGGGCGCACCACGACGACCAGCAGCACGCCCACGGCGGCCAGCTGCCACGTCAGGTCGCGCAGCAGCCCGTCGGACAGCGCCGCGCCCAGCAGCAGCAGCAGCCAGGCGGTGAGCATGCGCTCGACCTGCTCGACGAAGCTGTGGGCGACGCGGTGGGCGCCGTGGGAGCGCTCGGCGGAGCGGATGGCGCAGGCGGCGACGAACACGGCGACGAAGCCGTAGCCGTGCAGCAGCTCGGCCAGGCCGTAGGCGAGGAAGGTCACGGCCAGGGCGGTGAAGCCCTCCACGTCGTCGGCCAGGCGCAGCGCGCGGATCGGCGAGCGGAAGAACACCTCGCCGAGCACCTTGCCGACGACCGCGCCGACCGCGACGCCCACGACGGTGCGCAGCAGCACGTCCTCGGCCAGCCAGGTGCCCAGCGCCCCGGCGGTGGCGCCGGCGGTGGCCAGGACGACGGCCAGGTGCACGACGGGGAAGGCGGCGCCGTCGTTCAGGCCCGCCTCGCTGGTCAGGGCGAAGCGCACCTCGTCCTCGGTGCCCTCCTCGTCGGCGGGCTCGCCGACCTGCACGTCGCCGGCCAGGACCGGGTCGGTGGGGGCCAGGGCGGCACCGAGCAGGACGGCGGCGGCCACCGGCAGCCCGGCCAGCGCGGTGCCGGCCCAGGCGACCAGCGCGATGGTCAGCGGCATGGCCACGGCGAGCAGGCGCCACGTGCTCGCCCACCGGCGCCACCCCACCCGCCGGTCGATGGCCAGCCCGGCGCCCATGAGGGAGATGATCACGACGATCTCGGTGACGTGCGTGGTGACGCTCTCGTGGGCCGTGGGGTCGACGTCGGGCAGGCCGGGCACCAGGCCCAGCAGGACCCCGGCCGCCAGGAACGCCATGGGCAGGTTGACCGGCAGGCGGCCGACCACGCGGGGCAGCAGGGCGGCGCCCAGGGCGCTGGCCCCGGCGATGGCGAACAGGACGGCGTAGAGCACGGTTCTCCGGGGGTCGTGGTGGCCGGGCGGCGGGTGCGGCGCGCGGGGGGTGGGGGGGGGGGGGGGGGGGGGGGGGGGGGGGGGGGGGCGGCCCCCGGCCGCGGGGCGGGCCCCCGCCCGCGCCCCCGGCGCTCCCGCTAAAAACACAGACACCCCCCCCCCCGCCCCCCCCCCCCCCCCCCCCCCCCCGCCCGGGCCCGGCGGCGGGCGGGGCGCCGCGCGCGCCCCCCCCCCCCCCCCCCCCCCCCCCCCCCCCCCCCGCGTGCACCCGGCCGCGCGCGCGGAGCGTCATCATGGGGGGGTGAGCCTCCTCGACACCCCGGTCGACAGCCCGGTCGGCGGGCCGGCCGGCGCCCCCGCCCCGGAGCACGTCCCGGTCGTCGCGCCCCTGCGCATCGGCCCGCACGCCTCCCCGACCCCCGTGGTGCTCGCCCCCATGGCGGGCATCACCAACGCCGCGTACCGGCAGCTGTGCCGCGAACACGGCGAGGGCTTCTACGTCTCCGAGATGGTCACCTCCCGGGCGCTGGTCGAGCGCACGCCGGAGTCCATGCGCCTGGTCACCTTCACCCCCGAGGAGCACCCGCGCAGCCTGCAGCTGTACGGGGTGGACCCGGCCACCGTGGCCGCCGCCGTGCGCATGGTCGTGCAGGAGGACCTCGCCGACCACGTCGACCTCAACTTCGGCTGCCCGGTGCCCAAGGTCACCCGCAAGGGCGGGGGAGCGGCGCTGCCGTGGAAGGCCGACCTCTTCCGCGACATCGTGCGCGGCGCGGTGCGCGAGGCCTCGCGCGGCGGGCTGCCGCTGACGGTGAAGATGCGCAAGGGCATCGACGACGACCACCTGACCTACCTCGAGGCCGGGCGCACCGCCGAGCGCGAGGGCGCCGCGGCCGTGGCCCTGCACGGGCGCACCGCCTCCCAGCACTACTCCGGCCACGCCGACTGGGAGGCGATCGCGCGCCTGAAGGAGGCCGTCACCACGATCCCCGTGCTGGGCAACGGCGACGTCTGGAGCGCCGAGGACGCCGTGGAGATGGTCCGCCGCACCGGCTGCGACGGCGTCGTCGTCGGCCGCGGCTGCCTGGGCCGGCCGTGGCTGTTCACCGACCTGCAGGCGGCCTTCGCCGGGCGCCCCGAGCGGGTGCGCCCGGGCCTGGCGGTCGTGGCCGCCGCGCTGCGCCGGCACGCCGAGCTGCTCGTGGAGCACTACGGCGACGAGCTGCGCGGCTGCCGGGACGTGCGCAAGCACGTCGCCTGGTACCTCAAGGGCTACGTCGTCGGCGGGGACCTGCGCGCGCGGCTGGGCCTGGTGGACACGCTGGCCGCGCTGGACGAGCTGCTGGCCTCCCTGGACCTGGACCAGCCCTACCCGGGCGCGGCGGCCGAGGGCTCGCGCGGGCGGGCCGGCTCCCCGCAGCGCGTGGCGCTGCCCGAGGGCTGGCTGGACGACCGCGTCCTGACGGGCGCGGCCGCCGAGGTCGTGCGCCAGGCTGAGCTGTCGGTCTCGGGGGGCTGAGGGTGCCCGAGCGCGACGGCACGTACCCCGGCTACACCTCCGCCGACGTGCAGCGCTGGGCCGCCGAGCCGGCCAAGACCCACCGGCGCAGCGCCTTCGCCCGCGACCGCGCGCGCGTGCTGCACTCCTCGGCGCTGCGCCGGCTGGCGGCCAAGACGCAGGTGGTCGGCCCGGGCACCGACGACTTCGTGCGCAACCGCCTGACCCACTCCCTGGAGGTCGCGCAGGTCGGCCGGGAGCTGGGCGCCGCGCTGGGCTGCGACCCGGACGTCGTCGAGACCGCCTGCCTTGCCCACGACCTCGGGCACCCGCCCTTCGGCCACAACGGCGAGCGGGCGCTGGCCGAGGCGTGCGAGGGCATCGGCGGCTTCGAGGGCAACGCGCAGACCCTGCGGCTGCTGACCCGGCTGGAGCCGAAGACCACCGCCCCGGACGGCTCGCCGGCCGGGCTGAACCTCACGCGCGCCAGCCTGGACGCGGCCGCGAAGTACCCCTGGCTGCACGGCAAGGCGCCGCGGGCGACGGGCAAGTTCGGCGCCTACGCCGACGACGCGGAGGTGTTCGCCTGGCTGCGCGACGGCGCCCCGGAGCACCGCCCCTGCGTGGAGGCGCAGGTGATGGACTTCGCCGACGACGTCGCCTACAGCGTGCACGACGTGGAGGACGCCGTGGTGGCCGGCCACGTGCGCCTGGACTGGCTGCGCTCGGGCGAGACCCGCGCCCGCGTCGCGGCGCAGGTGCGCGACTGGTACCTGGCCGACGCCACCGACGCGGACGTCGACGCGGCCGTGCAGCGGCTGTCCGCCCTGCCGTTCTGGGCGGTGGAGCAGCCCGGGGAGGTGCCCGGCGGCCGCCGTCACCTCGCGGCGCTGAAGGACATGACCAGCCAGCTCATCGGCCGCTTCGCCAACGCCGCCCAGGACGCCACCCGCGCCCGCCACGGCGAGGGCCCGCTGACGCGCTACGCCGCCGACGTGGAGGTCCCCGCGCACACGGTGCTGGAGGTGGCGGTGCTCAAGGGGGTGGCCGCCACGTTCGTCATGAGCGCCCAGGAGCGCCAGCCCTTCTACGCCCGCCAGCGCGAGCTGCTGCGCGAGCTGCTCGTGCAGCTGGTCGAGCGCGCCCCCGACGCGCTGGAGCCGCCCTTCCGCGAGGACCACCTCGCCGCCGCCGACGACGCCGCGCGCCTGCGCGTCGTGGTGGACCAGGTGGCCTCCCTCACCGACGTCTCCGCGGTCGCCTGGCACGCCCGCCTGGCCTGAGGCGGCGCGGTGGCCGCTGCGCCCTCACCGGGCGCGCAGCGTCCCGGCGGCCAGCGCCCCGACCAGGCCGGTGCCGCTGACGAGGTTGCACTGCACCAGCCGGCTGCCGGCCGCCCAGTCCTGCGGCGTGGGGTAGTAGAAGCTGTAGCGCAGCCCGGCGTCGGCCAGGCCCGCGGCGGCCACCGCGGAGGCGACGGCCCCGCCGCAGCGCGCGTCCGCCTCGGCCTGCAGCGCCTCGTCGCCGGGGTGGGCGTCGCCGGCGGCGCCGGTCACCGGGTGCACGGCGACCACCTCCGCGTCGTGCGGCAGGGCGCAG
Source organism: Kineococcus gypseus (assembly GCF_050871305.1). Lineage (NCBI taxonomy): Bacteria > Bacillati > Actinomycetota > Actinomycetes > Kineosporiales > Kineosporiaceae > Kineococcus > Kineococcus gypseus. The sequence continues at coordinate 6,099 of NZ_JBJLRD010000011.1, forward strand.
TCCGCGCGGAGCACCGCGCCCGTGTCCAGGCTGTCGGCGCTCTCGTCGAAGCAGTCGCCGGGGGCCAGGTCGTCGATGCGCACCTCGCGCGGCCCGGGCACCGGGCTCTGCGGCGGCCGCGGCGGCTGCGGGGGCGGGCCGGTGCCGGGCGCGGCGGCCGCGGGCGCACCGGCCGGCCGGTCCGCGGAGCCCTGCGCGACGAGGACCGCCGTGACCAGGGAGCCGCCCAGCAGCGTGGTGACCGCGGCGCCCAGCGCGCCCCCGCGGCGGGCGTGCGGGACCGGCGTCCCGGTGCGGTCTGCGGGGCCCACGGGGCGCACGCTAACCACGTGGCCGCGGGGCCACCAGGGTTTCCGTCCCGGACGGCGGCGTCCTGCCGGGCGGTGGCGTCCTGCCGGGCGGCGGGGCCGCCCGGCGGTGCGGCCGGGCGGCGGTGCGCGCGCCGCGCGGGGCGGTCAGCGCGCCCTGCGGCGCGCGGAGATCACGCCGGTGTCGAACCCGGCCAGGTGCAGGCCCCCGTGGAAGCGGGCGTGCTCGATCTTCAGGCAGCGGTTCATCACCACGGTGGTGCCGGCCTCGTGCCCGCGGCGGGCGACGTCGTCGTCGGACAGGCCCAGCTGCAGCCACAGCACCGGCGCGCCCACGGCCAGGGTCTCCTCCAGCACCGCGCCCAGCTCGCTGGGGCGGCGGAAGACGTCGACCAGGTCCGGCACGCCGGGCAGCTCGGCCAGCGACGGGTACGCCGGGCGGCCGAGCACCTCGCGCTCGTGGGGGTTGACGAACCACACCTCGTAGTCGGAGCTGGCCAGCAGGTAGGTGCCCACGAAGTACGAGGCGCGCGAGGGCTTGTTCGAGGCGCCGAGCACCGCCACGGTGCGGGTGCGCCGCAGGATCGACAGCCGCTGCCCCGGCGTGGGCGGGCTCCAGCCGCCGGCGTCGCGCACCGGCGGGGCGTCGTGCGCGCCGGTGGACGGCGCGGCGGGGGCGGAGGGCTCGGCGGCCAGGGTGCCGGTGTCGCCGACCGCGCCGGCCGGTGCGGTGCCGGTGCCGTTGCCGTTGCCGTGCTGCGCGCCGCTCACCGCGCCACCCCCTTCGTCGCCGCGGTCAGCGCCTGGTCCAGGTCCCACAGCACGTCCTCGACGTCCTCGAGCCCCACGCTGATGCGCACCAGGTCCTCCGGCACCCCGGCGGCCTCCAACTGGGCGGGGGAGAGCTGCTGGTGGGTGGTGGAGGCCGGGTGCAGCACGAGGGTGCGCGCGTCGCCGATGTTGGCCAGGTGCGAGCACAGCTGGCAGTTCTCGATGAACCGCTCGCCGGCCGCGCGCCCGCCCACCACGCCGAAGGAGAACACCGCGCCGGGGCCCTCGGGCAGGTACCGCTGGGCGCGCTCGAAGTGCGGGTGCGAGGGCAGCCCGGAGTAGCGCACCCAGCTGACGCGCTCGTCGGCCTCGAGCCACCGCGCCACGCGCCGGGCGTTGGCGACGTGCTCGCGCATGCGCTGCGGCAGCGTCTCCACGCCCATGAGCAGCAGGAACGCCGAGTGCGGGGAGAGGGTCGCGCCGATGTCGCGCAGCTGCTCGCTGCGCAGCTTGGTCAGGAACCCGTACTCGGCGAAGTTGCCCCACCAGCTCAGGCCGCCGTAGCTGGCCACCGGCTCGGTCATGGCGGGGAAGCGGCCGTTGTCCCAGGGGAAGGTGCCCGCGTCGACGACCACGCCGCCCAGGGTGGTGCCGTGCCCGCCGAGGAACTTCGTGGCGGAGTGGATCACCACGTCCGCGCCGTGCTCGATCGGCCGGCACAGGTACGGCGTGGCGGTGGTGGCGTCCACGACGAGCGGCACGCCCGCGGCGTGCGCGACGTCGGCCAGCGCCCTGACGTCGGCGACCACGGTGGAGGGGTTGGCGACCAGCTCGGTGAAGACCAGCTTGGTGCGCTCGGTGATCGCCGCGCGCACCGCGTCCGGCTCGGGCTCGACGAAGACGGTGTCCACCCCGAAGCGGCGCAGCGTGACGTCCAGCTGGGTCACGGTGCCGCCGTAGAGGTTGTTCGAGGCGACGACCTGATCGCCCGCCCCGGCCAGCGCGGCGAAGGTCAAGAACTCCGCGGACTGCCCCGAGCTGCACGCCACCGCGCCCAGGCCGCCCTCCAGGGAGGCCATGCGCTCCTCCAGCGCGGCGACGGTGGGGTTGGAGATGCGGCTGTAGATGTTGCCGTACTTCTGCAGCGCGAAGAGGTTCGCGGCGTCGGCCGCGTCCTCGAAGACGAAGCTGGTCGTCTGGAAGATCGGCACGGCCCGCGCGCCCGTCGTCGGCTCCGGCACCGCGCCGGCGTGCACGGCGCGGGTGCGGAAGCCCCAGGTGCGGTCGCTGCCGCCGGCGGCCGCCGCGGCGCCGGCGTCCCGCTGCCCGTCGTGCTGCTGCTCGCTGCTCACGGGGCGATCCTGCCACCCGCGCCCGCGGCCCGGCGCTGTCGTCCCCCGCGCCTAGACTCCGCCGCGTGCCAGGCCTCATCCACCCCGACGACCTGCGCGCGGTCAAGGAGCGCGTCCGCATCGACGAGGTGGTCGCCGAGCAGGTCACCCTGCGCCCCGGCGGGGTGGGCTCCTTCAAGGGCCTGTGCCCCTTCCACGACGAGCGCACCCCCAGCTTCACCGTCCGCCCGGCCGTGGGCCGCTGGCACTGCTTCGGCTGCGGCGAGGGCGGCGACGTCATCGAGTTCGTCATGCGCATCGACGGCACCACGTTCACCGAGGCCGTCGAGCGCCTGGCCGAGCGCGCCGGCGTGCAGCTGCGCCAGGTCGACGACGGCGGGCGCGGCGCGCGGCGCCCGGCCGGCGGGGCCGGGCAGCGCCAGCGGCTGCTGGAGGCGCACCGGCTGGCGGAGGCCTTCTACGCCGGGCAGCTGGCCCAGCCGGGCCCGGCCGAGACCGCGCGCCGCTTCCTGGCCGAGCGCGGCTTCACCCGCGAGGCCGCCGCCCGCTTCGGCGTCGGCTTCGCCCCCGCCGGCGGCGACGCCCTGCTGCGGCACCTGCGCGCGGAGGGCTTCACCGAGGAGGAGCTGACCACCTCCGGCCTGGCCGGGCGCGGCCAGCGCGGCCTGTACGACCGCTTCCGCGGCCGCCTGGTGTGGCCCATCCGCGACGTCAGCGGCCACACCGTCGCCTTCGGCGCGCGGCGCCTCTTCGACGACGACCGCATCGACGCCAAGTACCTGAACTCCCCGGAGACCCCGCTCTACCGGAAGTCGCAGGCCCTGTACGGCCTGGACCTGGCCAAGCGCGAGATCGCCCGCACCAAGCGGGTCGTCGTCGTGGAGGGCTACACCGACGTCATGGCCTGCCACCTCGCGGGCGTGACGACCGCGGTGGCCACCTGCGGCACCGCCTTCGGCGAGGAGCACGCCCGCGTCGTGCAGCGCATGCTCGGCGACGCCGCCGGCTCCGCCGAGGTCGTCTTCACCTTCGACGGCGACGGGGCCGGGCAGAAGGCGGCGCTGCGCGCCTTCGAGCTCGACCAGCGCTTCACCGCCCAGACCTACGTGGCGGTGGAGCCGTCCGGGCAGGACCCGTGCGACCTGCGCCTGTCCGCCGGCGACGCGGCCGTGGTCGCGCTGGTGGAGGGGCGGGTGCCGCTGTTCGAGTTCGCCATCCGCTCCACGATCGCCCGCTACGACCTCGACAGCGACCCGGGCCGGCTGGCCGCGCTGGACGCCGCCGCCCCCATCGTGGCCGGCATCCGCGACAGCGGCCTGCGCCAGCGCTACGCGGTCAACCTCGACCGCTGGACCGGCTTCCTCGACGAGCGCTTCGTGCTGGACCGGGTGCGCCGCCACGCCGGCGGGCGCGGCGGGCGCGGCGGTCACAGCGGGCACGGCGGGCAGGGCGGGCGCGCGCCGGCCCCCGAGGCGGCGGCGCGCCCGGCGCCGGCCGCGGCGCGCGCCGACGACGCCGTCGTGCAGCTGGAGCGCTGGGTCCTCGCGTGCGTGCTGCAGGCGCCGTGGGTGGTCGCCGAGGACTTCGCCGCCCTGGCGCCGGACGCCTTCGCCGCCCCCGGCCACCGCGCCGTGCACGACGCGGTGACCGCCGCGGGCGGGCCGCTGGAGGCGCCGCAGGGGCCCGGGTGGGTCGAGGCGGTGCTCGGCTACGCCGACGGCCCGGTCGCCGCGCTGGTGCAGGAGCTGGCCGTGGCCGACCTGCCGGTCAGCGACGAGGAGCAGCTGGAGCGCTGGGGCCGCTCCCTGGTGGCCACCCTCGCCGGTCAGGCCGCCACCCGCGCCGTCGCCGACGCCAAGCGGCGGCTGTGGAGCCTGGACGCCGGCGCGCAGCCGGAGGAGTACCGGGCCGCCTCGGAGGAGCTGTTCCGCCTGGAGGCGGCCCGCCGCGCCTGGCAGGAGCGCGCCCAGGACGGCTGACGCCCCGGCGCCGCCCGGTCGGCACCCGGCCGGCGCTCGCGGCGGCCCCCCGCGGCGCACCCACCGCGGCGCACCCACCCGGACCGGGCTGGTAAGGTTGACGTGCTGTCGCCGGGAGTCACCGGTGGTGGTCCCGCATAGCTCAATTGGCAGAGCAGCCGGCTGTTAACCGGCAGGTTGTTGGTTCGAGTCCAACTGCGGGAGCTTGTCACCCTGGGTGACTGAGACGAGGGGCCGACCAGGCCCACCCATCGGCGCAGGGTGACCTTCGAGCACCCAGTAGTAGTCAACGCCGGTGCGCTCCGCGATCTTCTTGGCCACGGTGAGGATGTCCCGCGGCCGCGTCTTGCCGAGCTCCCAGTCCCGCCAAGACGCCTGAGGCACCCCGCACTCGGCGGCCGCCTCCTTCGCGTTCCACTGCATCACGTTGCGGATCATCGCCAGCCGCATGCCGAACTCGCGGTCACGCGGCATCCAGCCGTGAGAGGTCTGCGTCGTCATGCCGCACATGGTGGCACAACTCACGCATTGCGGTCCATAACACACAAAAGTAGGCAGACCCTCACTCAGCGCATCAATCCACACATTGCGCGCAACCGACCACAACGTGTACGGTTCCACACATGGCACGGAACCCCGCACCCACCGCGGCCCCCCCGCAGCTCGACCGCCCCCTGAGTACCGGCGAGGTCGCCGACCTGCTCGGCGTCAACCGCGAGACCATCCGCCGCGCCGCCGCTGCCGGCCGCATCCCCTGCATCACCCTGCCCGGCGGACACCGGCGCTTCACCCGCGCCACCGTCGACAAGCTGCTCACCGAGCAGACCCAGGACGTCGCGTGAGCACCGGCCTGATCCTCGTGGGCGCCTGGCTCGGCGCCTCCGTGCTCTCCGGCATCGCTTTCGTGGCCGCCGCGTACTGGCTCAAGGGCTCCGCCCTCACCGCCGCCGCCCGCAAGGACGTCGTCGACGGCGCCGAGCAGCTCTGCCGCGACGCCGCGGCCCACCGCTGACCCCCGACACAGACCGAGGGGCCTCGCACCAGCCACCACAGCCGCGCGAGACCCCCCAGACAAGGAGAACCCTACCGTGAACACCACCCCCACCCCCAGCGCCGCGCCCGCGTTCACCTACCTCGGCGACGACATGCTCGCCGGCTCCGGCACCCTCGAGGGGATGCCCTCACCCATCGGGGACGTCTACCACTGGCTGCACCTGCGCGACGCCGACAGCAACGACGTCGTGCGCCTGAACCTGACCCCCCGCGCCGTCCTCGCCCTGCGCAAGCACCTCGAAGACCTGGCCGCCGACGCCAAGCTGACCCTCGCCGCCGAGCAGCTCGGCGCCGCGCCGGCCACCGACCGCGTCTCCGCCTGGCCCGCCGCGTGAACGGCACCTGGGCCGACGTCGAGGACGGGCACACCTGGCCCGACCCCGCCGACGTGCACGGCACCGCGCTCGAGGAGGCGTCCTGGTGAAGCGCACCACCGACGACGAGTTCCACCCCGTCGAGCCGCTGACCCCCCAGCAGGTCCTCCTCGAGGCCGCGGCCGAGCAGCGCGCCGCCGCCGAGAGCATCGAGGGCGAGTGCATGGAGCTCTCCCTGCAGACCGTGTCCTGGCCCGACCTGAGCGAGCACCTCGAGGACATCGCACCCGGCCACCCCGCCGGCACCGCCGCGCACCGCTTCGCCACCGAACTGCTGGCCACCTTGCGCTACGGACAGGGGGAGTGATGGACGCCTGGACCGCTTGGGGCCTGGGCCTGCTGCCCGGCCTGGTCCTCGGGGAGGTGCTGGGCGCGTATCTCGTGTGCGCCGCCCAGGGCTCCCGCCGCCGCACCGCCGACACCGACGAGGAGCAGCCGTGAGCACCCTGCAGTGCCTGACCTGCGCCACCACCCGCGAGCTGCCCGGCAGCCTCGACGACGCCCTGCGCGCCGCCAAGGCCCACCACTGCCCCGGGCGCCCCTACCCCCTGCGCGTCCCGCCCCAGGCCCCCGTGCCCGCCCAGGCGCCCCGCCCGCGGCCCCTGCCGGCGCCCGTGCGCCTGCCGATCCGCTTGGCCACCGGCGAGGACGCCGGCCTGCTCGACGGCCTCACCGCGTGAGCCGCACCCGGGCCTCCGCCCGCGCCGCCGGCGCCCGCTTCGAGCGCTCCATCGCCGACTACCTCGCCGAGCACGTCGACGACCGCGTCGACCGGCGCGTGAAGACCGGCGCCAAGGACCGCGGCGACATCGGGGGAGTGCGCGCCGTCCTCGGCGGGCGCGTCGTCCTCGAGTGCAAGGACACCGCCCGCACCGAGCTGGCCGCCTGGACCGGCGAGGCCGAGGTCGAGCGCGGCAACGACGACGCCGTGGCCGGCGTGGTCGTGCACAAGCGCCGCGGCACCGCCCACCCGGGCGCCCAGTACGTCACCTGCACCGTCGACGACCTGGTGGCCCTGCTCACCGGCCGCCGCCCCTCGTCGTCTCCGTAATCCGCGCATTGCACGACAAATCGCGCTATGAACGGTAGCGTGACCCAGCCACCACAGCCACCACGAGGAGGACCCATGGACCCCGAGCAGCCCACCGGCCGCGTCATCGACCTGCAGGCCGCCCGCGCGGCCCGCCGTGGCCAGACCCGCCCCACCGGCGGAGAGGCGGCCTGACCATGACCGGACCCGAGCACTACCGCAAGGCCGAGGACCTCCTCGACAAGGCGAAGCAGTCGAGTGACCCCACCCTCATCGGCGCGCTCCTGCAGACGGCCCAGGTGCACGCCACCCTCGCTCTCGCCGCCGCGACCATCCAGTCCGGCTCCCCGCTCTACTCGTCGGCGCAGGCCTGGCACGAGGCGACGTCGTGAGCACCACGCCCCTCTTCGGCCCCGGGGTCTACCCCGACATGCCCGAGAGCGTCTACCACGCCGACCCCGTCGAGGGCGGCTCCCTGTCCTCCACCGGCGCACGCAAGCTCCTGCAGTGCCCCGCCCGGTTCCGGCACGAGCAGCTGCACGGCCAGCCCCACCGCGCCGTCTTCGACCGCGGGCACGCCGCCCACCGCCTCGTCCTCGGCGTCGGCGCCGAGCTGGTGCCCCTGCCCTTCGACGACTGGCGCACCAGCGCGGCCCGCGAGGCCCGCGACAACGCCCACGCCGACGGCCTCGTGCCCCTCCTGGCCGCCGAGCACGAGCAGGTGCAGGCCATGGCCGAGGCCATCCGCCGGCACCCCATCGCCGGGCCCCTCTTCACCCCCGGCTCCGGCCTGCCCGAACTGTCCCTGCTCTGGCAGGACCGCGTCGGCGTCGCCAAGCGCGCCCGCCTCGACTGGCTGCGCCCGCCGCCCCCGGCCGGGGGGCGGGCGATCATCGCCGACTACAAGACCACCCCCGACGCCTCCAAGGACGCCATCCGGCGCACCATCGCCCGCTACGGCTACCACCAGCAGGGCGCCTGGTACTGCGACGCCGTCCAGGCCCTGAACCTCGACCGCGACCCCGCGTTCCTCCTCGTCTTCCAGGAGGTCACCGCGCCCTACGTCGTCACCGTCGCCCAGCTCGCGCCCACCACCCAGCTCATCGGCGCCGAGCTGAACGCCAAGGCCACCGCCCTGTACCTCGAGTGCACCCGCACCGGCCACTGGCCCGGCTACTCCGAGGACATCGAACTCGTCTCCCTTCCCGACTGGGAGATTCGCAAGCACGAGGAGGAGAACCTGTGAGCAGCAACGCGCTCGAGCGCGTCAGCCAGGGCAACCTGGCCCCCCGCACCGCCAGCCAGGCCGCCGCCATCGAGCAGGCCCGCGCGGTCGCCGAGGTCCAGGCCGCCGTCACCGTCGCCCTGCAGTTCCCCCGCGACATGGAACGCGCCATGGGCGACATGCGCGCCGCCTGCAGCCGCAAGTCGCTGGCCGAGAAGGCCTTCTACTCCGTGCCCAACCGCGGCACCGGCGCCTCCGTGCACCTCGCCCGGGAACTCGCCCGCATCTGGGGCAACATCGACTACGGGGTGCGCGAGCTGCGCCGCGACGACGCCGCCGGCGAATCCGAGATCCAGGCGTTCGCGTGGGACCTGCAGACGAACTCCCGCAGCTCCCGCTCGTTCATCGTCCCCCACGCCAAGATGGCCGGCGGCAAGCGCAAGGCCCTCGTCGACCTCGGCGACATCTACCTCAACAACCAGAACACCGGCGCCCGCGCCGTGCGCGAGGCCATCTTCTCCGTCCTGCCCGCCGACTTCCTCGACGAAGCCCAGGCCCGCTGCCGCAAGACGTTGCACGACGGAGAGGGCGAAACCCTCGAGCAGCGCGTGCGCAAGGCCCTCGACGCCTTCCGTAGCATCGGCGTCAGCGAGCAGCAGCTCGAGGACAAGGTCGGTCGCAAGCGCGGCACCTGGACCCCCGCCGACGTCGCCGACCTCTCCCTGCGCTTCCAGGCCATCCGCCGCGGCGACCTGGTCCTCGAAGACGAGTTCCCGCCCCAGCGCGTCACCAGCGCCGACCTGCGCGCCCAGCCGCCCACCACCGCCCCCCAGCACCCGCAGGCGCCCGCAGGAGTCGACACCACCACCGGTGAGGTGCCCGACGACTACGACCCCACCCTCGACCCCTCCTGGGGCCAGCAGGACCCCCAGTAGCACCCCTCCACCGCCGGGCCCGCGGCACCAGCTGCGGGCCCGGCACTGCACCGAGAAGGAAGGCGGCCCCGATGGGCTGGGCACGACTGGACGACCGCTGGCACGACCACCCCAAGGTCATCGCCGCAGGCCTGGAGGCCGCGGGCCTGTGGACCATGGCGCTGACGTGGGCGCACTCCGACCACCAGCGCGCCCGCGCGAACGGCGCACCCCTGGGCGTCGTCCCCGACGGCGTCCTGGCCCGCTTCGCCGGCGCCAGGGCCAAGAAGCTGGCGGCCACGCTGCACGCGGTGGGCCTCTTCGACGAGCGCACCGACGCCGGCTGGCCGATCCACGATTACGTGCGTTACCTGCCGAAGTACGACCCGGAGAAGGCCCGGGAGAACGGCGCCAAGGGCGGCAAGGCGAAGGCGGAACGCCAAGCGGAAGCGCAGCAGTCCGCTACCGAACCGCCTAGCGAACCGCTAGCGGACCGCCAGGAAACCGGTAAGCGAAACGTAGCTACGCGCGCGTCTGTGCGCAGGAACCCCGATCCCGAACCCGATCCCGAACCCGGTAGTGGAGACTTGGGGGGGTCTCTCACCAAGCCCACGCGCGAGCTGGCGCCGCCCCCCCGATGCCCCGAGCACCTCACCAGGCCCGCCACCGGGGCCTGCGGCCCCTGCGGCGACGCCCGCCGAGCCCGCGAAGCCCACGACCGCGACGAGGCCCAACGCCGACGCGACGCCGGACCCGTCATCGGCGTGGACTGCCCCGAGCACCCCGGCCAGCCCGCAGGCCGCTGCGGGCCCTGCACCGCCCAGGCCGCACCGCCCCCGCCGAACTGGCGGGCCGCCTCGTGAGCGCCGCCGACGAGCGCTCCGCCGCGGCCCGAGCCGGCGCCGACGCCTGCCGAGCCGCCCTGCGCGCCTCCCGCGGCACCCGCTACCAGCCCCCCCCCAGCCCGAGCCGCCCGCACGCACCTGGGACCCCGACCCCGAACCCCCCGAGCAGCCGTGGAGCCCCACCGCCGTCCTCGACGAGCTGCCCCCGCCCGAGGAACTCCCGCTCGAGGACTGGCGCTGACCCAGCGCCACGACCCGCGCCATGCGCGACAAGCCGCGCCACACGCGGTAGCGTCCAGCCACCACCACAGCCACGAGGAGCCGACCGTGACCCAGCAGGACACCCCCCAGGCCGACTGGCCCACCACCGCCGGGAGCGGCGAGATGGTGCTCATCGCCGCCGACACGCACCGGCAGCTGCAGGGCGACCTCGCCGAGGCCCAGGGCGCCCGCGACGAGGCCCTGCGCCAGCTGACCGAGCAGAGGTTGGCCGTGCGCACCCTCGACCGGCTCGTCGGCACCCAGCAGCGCGAGCTCGACCAGGCCCGCGAGCAGCGCGACCGCGCCGAGGCCATCGCCGGCCAGACCGCCGAGCAGCTGCGGCAGACCGAGGCCGAGCTCGCCGACCTGCAGCAGCGGTGGGAAGACGCCGACTGGAACCGCCCCGTCATCCAGCTGCCCGACCAGCTCGTCAGCGCCATCAAGCACCCCGAGGACCTCACCCCCGGCCTGCAGCTCACCGACGAGCAGGTCGCCACCTGGTTCGGCCGGCCCACCTGGCCCTTCGAGCAGGCGCCCACCCAGCGAGTCCCCGTAGACGCCCAGCAGCGCTCCGCGGACATCGCCGGCGAGCCCTGCGCCTGCACCGACACCAGCGCCTGCGTCGAGCACCACGACCTCGACGAGGCCAGCGCACCCGAGGGCGGCACGCCCCTGTTCACCGCGCAGACCGGTCCGGCCGAGGCCAAGGTCCAGGCGCTCATCCAGCGCAGCATCCGCGACGCCAGCGGCGCCGAGGCCGCCCCCCTGGCCGCGGCCACCACGTACGCGGTCAAGATCACCCGCCTGCCGGGCGAGCCCCTCGAGCCCGAGCACCACGACCACGTGCACGTCGAGCAGGGGTCGGCCAAGACCGACGACTGCGGCGGCTGCCAGGACGAGGACTGCACGCTCCCCGAGTGCGGCTACCACGACCCCGAGGACCTCACCGGGCGGGCGCTGTACGCCGACGAGGACGAGACCGGCGAGCAGGACAGCGCCGGGGACGTACAGGCCGCAGAGCCGCGCGTGGGGACCCCCGAGGACCTCGACGACGAGCTGCTGGCCGACCTGGGAACCGCGCTCGACCACGCCTCCGCTTCCCCGCTGTCGTGGCCCTCACTGTCGAGCAGGTCGTGGCAGCAGGAGTGCGCGATGACGCTGCTGGTCTCGGAGCCGATGCAGCGGCTGCGTGAGGCGTGGGTCGCCGAGGCGGTGGGCGACGTGCCGGTCGAGGCGTTGCGGGACCGCATCCACGAGCTGGAGTGTGACCGGGACAAGGCCTACCGCGCGATCGACAAGCTGAGCGCTGAGCTGCGCACGGTCGAGCGGGAGCGGGACCAGCTGCGCGAGGAGCTGTCCAGCAGCCGGGAGAGCGCGCAGCACTACATCAACCAGCTGAACCAGGCCCACGGCGAGGCCGACCTGCTGCGCACGAAGGTCGACAAGCTCAAGGGCACGTTGGGCGCTCTGCGGGACACGCACTCCCGGCGCGTGGCCCAGCTGGAGCGCACGCAGCACGACCTGCGGGACACGATCGTGGAGCGGGACCGCCTCGCGGACTCCGAGCGCGCCGCCGGCGAGGAGCTGGCGCTGGAGCAGAAGCGCGGCGAGCAGCTGCTCATCGACGCCGAGAGCGCCCAGCTGGACGTGGTGCGGCTGGAGAAGCTGGTCGAGAAGGAGCGGACCCGGCGCCGCGAGGCCGAGGCCGACCGGGACCGCCTGTCCCGCATGGGCCTGCAGGTCGCCGAGACGCTCACGGAGGAGCTCAAGCGCGTGGCCACCGAGCGGGACGCGGCCCTCGCCCAGGTCCACGACCTGCAGGCCGCGCAGACCGTCGAGCAGCTCAACGACCGGCTGCGCGGGGACGTGCGCCCGTGAGCGCCGAGCGCGGCACCCAAGCCCGCGAGGTCATCGCCGGCATCTGGGCCGAGTGGGCGTCCTCCGAGGGGGAGGTCGACGAGGCCGACCGCGAGATGGCGCAGCACGTCCTCGACGCCCTCGAGCCGTTCGTCGTCCCCACCGACCAGCTCGTCGCCGAGGCCGGCAGGCACGAGCGGCTCGTGGCGAACCTGCTCCGCCTGGCCCGCCGCTGGCAGGGCCACGCGAAGGCCGTCCCCGGCAGCCTCCGCTCCTACACGCAGGATGACTGCGCCCGCGACCTCCTCGAGGCACTGGGGGAGGGTGCGTGAGCTGCACCTGCGGGCACTCCGACCGCGCGCACACCGCCGGCACCGGCCCCTGCTACGCCGTCACCCGCGACCTCGACGACCAGCCCCGCCTGTGCACCTGCCCCCGCGTGAGCACCCCCTGCGCGTGCCCGACGTGCACCCGCCCGGCCCTGGCGTCCCGCGCGTGAGCGAGCAGAAGGAGGAGCGGGCCCGCACCGACGCCCTGGAGGGCAAGGTGCGGGCCGCTCTGCACACCCTCGCCGAGCTGCACGGCAAGACGTTCGACCCGGACGTGCCCCGCCAGGTCGCCCCCGCCGTCGGCAAGCCCGGCAGCAAGCCCCCGGTGCCCATCGGGCCCGTGTCCGCTAGGAAGGCCGCAGCCGACCTGCTGCTCGACCTGCACTGGCTCATCGCCGACGAGCACGCCACCTGCCACTGCCGGCTGGTGGCCGCCGTTACCGACGTGCCGGCCATCGCCGGGTGGGTGCTGAACCACAGCGTCTGGCTCGCCCGGCACCCCCTGGCCGGCGAGAGCGTCGAGAACGGCGGCATCGTCGCCCGCCTCGAAGCCGCCGCCGCGGCCTACGTGGCCATCACCACCCCACCTGCCGGCCGGTGGATCCCCGTGGGCCCGTGCCCGCAGGAGTGCCCCGGCACCGTCGCCGCGTGGCTGCCCGCCGACGACGGCTCCCTGCAGGCCCAGCTAGGCGCCGTAGCGTGCGTGTGCGACGTCGAGCCCGAGCACGCCTGGACCCGCAGCCAGTGGGCCATGCTGGCGCGCCTGCAGGGCGATGACGCCCCCAACCACCTACCCGCCGTGGAGCTGGCGCGGTGGCTGCGCACCTACCTGCAGGCGCGCGTCACCCACCGGCACCTCTGGAACTGGGTCAAGCGCTACCCCGAGGTGGCGGCCATGACCCGCGACGAGTCCGGGGTGCTGCTCTTCGACCGGGTGCGCGTGACGCTGTGGTTCCTCGAGCGTCGAGAGCGCGTCGCATGAGCGTCAAGGTCGGCCGCCCGCGCGCCTGCGGGGAGTTGCACGGCTGCACCATCCACGGCCGCGACGAGGGCCGCGAGTACGTGCGCACCGACGGGTACACCTGCTGGAAGTGCGCCATCTGCCAGCGCGAGCACCAGGCCCGATACCGCGCCCGGCTGCGGCGCGAGGGGCGGGCCGCGTGAGCTGCCCCTCCGGCAAGGTGCGCTACCGCGACCGCATCGCCGCCGAGCTGGCCCTGCTCAACGCCCACCGCTCCAGCGCCGCCCGCCGCAACGAGGTGCGCGTCTACCAGTGCGAGAAGTGCAGGGGCTGGCACCTCACTTCTCGTCACTGACCAGCACTGACCAGCACTGACCACTGACCACCAGTCGTGTCATGCGCGGACAGACGACCATGACGCGGTGTAAGGTCACAGCGCGGGGCAGGAGTGTCTCTGCGCGTCGTCCGCTCCGTCGGCGCCCCTGACGCACTGCCCCACCGCCCGCCAGTCGCAGCACCGGCCCCTCTCGCCGCGTGCTCCTGGCGGGCGTTGACGTCCACCCCCTTGAGGTCCCCAGGCGGGGCAGAGGAGGCACCATGCCCACCCCGTGGACCCCCCAGGACGACGAGCAGGTCCAGCGCCTGTACGCCAGCGGCGCGAGCCTGCGCGGCATCGCCACCGCCATGGGCCGCTCCCTGTCCACGGTGCAGCGGGCAGCGAACCGCCTCAGCCTGACGTTCGACCGCGCGCAGACCCGCGCCGCGACCGCCGCCAAGACGGCCGACAACCGAGCCCGCCGCGCCGAGCTCGAGCAGCTGCTCCTCGAGAACGCGCTGCACCTCGCGCAGCGGGTCCGGCAGCCCATGGCCTACGTCGACCACGGCGGCGCGGACTTCCACCGCGTCGACTGGGAGCTCGACGAGCCGACCCCCGCGGACCAGGCCAAGCTCATGCAGGCCGCCGGCGCCGGCGTCGAGCGCGCCATGAAGATCGCCGAGTTCGACGGCAACGGCGGCGAGGCGGAGGGCAAGTCGCTCATCACCGGCCTGGTCGACGCCCTGCGCGAGCGGGTGCAGCCGTGAGCGTCGCTCTGATCGTCTTCCTCGCCGGCGAGCTGGTCGCCCTCGTGTGGCTCGTCGTGGAGGACCAGCGGGCCGCGCGTGCGCGACGACGCGAGCGCGACGCCCACCACCGCCTCGACGAGGCGGGGCGCCGGTGGCTCGAGGAGACCGCCAAGCGCCGGGGCTGGTCGTGAGCGCTGGCGGGCCCCCCGTGATGGACCTGCCCCTCTCGCCCAAGCAGGCCCAGTCCATCGTGCAGGCCCGAGAGCACCGCCTGTGCATCTGGTCCGGCGCCGTGCGCTCCGGCAAGACCATCTCCTCCCTCGTCGCGTTCCTCGACGCCATCGCCCGAGCACCCCGCACCGGCCTCGTCCTCATCACCGGGCGCACCCTGCAGACCATCGAGCGCAACATCCTCGAGCCCCTCATGGACCCCGACGTCTTCGGGGAGCTCGCCCGCCTCGTCAAGCACACCCGCGGTGCGTCCATCGCCACCATCCTGGGCCGCGAGGTGCACCTCATCGGCGCCGCCGACGCCCGCGCCGAGGGCAAGCTGCGCGGCCTGACGGCCTGCCTGGCTCTCGTCGACGAGGCCACGCTGCTGCCCGAGGAGTTCTTCATGCAGCTGCTCGCGCGCCTGTCCGTGACCGGCTCCCAGCTGTTCGCCACCACCAACCCCGGCAGCCCGCAGCACTGGCTGAAGCAGAAGTTCCTCAACCAGGCCGCCGCCAAGAACGTGCGCGCCTGGCACTTCACCCTCGACGACAACCCCGGCCTGGACCCCGGCATCGTGCAGGCCATCAAGACCGAGCACACCGGCCTGTTCTACCGCCGCAACGTCCTAGGGGAGTGGGTCGCCGCCGAGGGCGCCGTCTACGAGTCGTGGGACCCCGAGCGGCACGTCGTCGCCTGGGAGCTGCTGCCCCCCATGGCCCGGCTGCTGTCCGTGGGCATCGACTACGGCACCACGAACCCCACCAGCGCGGTCCTGCTCGGCCTGGGGGAGGACCAGCGCCTCTACCTGGTCGACGAGTGGCGCTACGACCCGGCGGTCGCGCAGCGGCGCCTCACGGACGCGCAGATCAGCCAGCGGCTGCGCGCGTGGCTGACCGAGCCGCACCTGCCGGCCACCCTGGGCCGCGCCGAGCCGCGCATCGAGTGGGTCCTCGTCGACCCGGCCGCCGCCAGCTTCAAGGTGCAGCTGCACTCCGACGGGGTGCGCAGCGTGCAGGACGCGGAGAACCAGGTGGCCTACGGCATCGGCGTCGTCGCGTCCCTGCTCGCCGCGGGGCAGCTGCTCGTCTCCGACCGGTGCACCGGCTTCGTCGACGAGGTCGCCGGCTACAGCTGGGACCCCAAGGCCACCGAGAAGGGCGAGGACAAGCCCCTGAAGGTCGCCGACCACTCCCTCGACGCGGCCCGCTACGCCGTCACCACCACCGAGACCCTCTGGCGCGGCAGCATCCTGCCGCCGCAGGAGCTGAACCTCGCCGCCTGAGCCACCCGGAAGGGGTGAGTCGTGCCCCTGCCCGAGAACAACACGCCGTGGCCGCCGCCGCAGCTGGCGGCGGTGACGCCCAAGCTCGAGGAGTGGGCCGCGTGGTGGGTCGGTGACCCCGAGGGCCTGCGCGCCGCGTACCAGCGCCCCACCGGCAAGCCCGCGGACCGGCCCAGCCAGTACCGCGGCGGCATCGTCGGCGCCGCCGCGCGCCTGTTCTGGGGCCGCCCGCAGAACGACCTCACCTCCGCGCGCACCCAGCTGCACGTCCCCATCGCCGCGGACCTGTGCACCGCGTCCGCCGACCTGCTGTTCTCCGAGCCGCCCACCTTCACCGTCGAGGGCACCTCCAAGGCCACGCAGGACCGCCTCGACGCCCTCACCGGCGACGGCCTGCACGCCACCATCGCCGAGGCCGCCGAGACCGCCGCAGCCATGGGCGGGGCGTACCTGCGCGTCACCTGGGACCAGGCCGTCGACCCCGACGGGCCGTTCCTGACCGTCGTGCACTCCGACCGCGCCGCGCCCGAGTTCGCGTGGGGCCGGCTGCGCGCGGTGACGTTCTGGACGCTGGTGCGCGTGGACGGGCAGCGCCACGTCCGCCACCTCGAGCGCCACGAGCTGCGCGACGGCACCGGCGTCGTCGTGCACGGCCTCTTCGAGGGCACCGCCGACAACCTCGGCCGCGCCGTGCCCCTGACCGAGCACCCCGCCACCGCGGCCCTCGCCGACCTCGTCGACGCGGACTCCGCCATCTCCACCGAATCCCCGGGCCTGGGCGTCGTCTACGTCCCCAACCAGCGCCCGCAGCGACGCTGGCGCAACGACCCCGTCGGCGCGTCCCTGGGCCGCTCCGACCTCGACGGCGTCGAGCACCTCATGGACGCCCTCGACGAGACCTACTCCTCGTGGATGCGCGACGTGCGCCTGGGCAAGGCCCGCATCCTCGCCGCCGCCTCCATCCTCGAGGACGGCGGCCCGGGGCGCGGCCTGTCCTTCGACGCGGACCAGGAGGTCTTCACCCCGGTCAACATGCTGCAGCGGCAGGGCTCGGAGCGCCTGCCCATCGAGACCGTGCAGTTCGACATCCGCTACGCCGAGCACGCCGCGACCGCGCAGCAGCTCCTCGAGGCCATCCTGCGCACCGCCGGCTACTCCGCGCAGACGTTCGGGGAGGGCGACGGGCAGGTCACCGCCACCGCCACCGAGGTCAACTCCCGCGACCAGCGTTCCCTCCTGACCCGCTCGCGCAAGGCCCGCCTGTGGCGCCCGCAGCTACAGGACGCCGCAGTCAAGCTCCTCGCGGTGGACCGCGCGATCTTCGGCACCCCCAACGAGGAAGCGCCCGTGGAGGTGACGTGGTCGCCCGCGGTGCGCGAGGCGCCCCTGGTGCTCGCCCAGACCGCGCAGGCCCTGCGCACCGCCCGCGCCGCGTCCACCGAGACCCTCGTGCGCCTGCAGAACCCCACCTGGGACGACGAGGCCGTGCGCCGCGAGGTCGCCGCCATCGACGCGGAGGACGCGGTGCCCGAACCGGCCGCGCCGTCCCTGTTCGGGTGAGAGGCTGACGCCCGTGCCCGTCGACCCCGGGGTCGGGGAGTCCCTCGCCGCTCGAGTCGCCGCGATCGTCGCCGACGCCGAGCTGGCCCTGCTGCGCCTGCTCGCGCAGCGCCTGCGCGAGGGCGACGACGAGACGTGGACCCTGACCCGCCTGGCGCAGGTGCAGCAGCTGCGCCTGGACCTGCAGCGCGGGGTCCGCACCTTCGACCAGCAGGTCGTCGCGGGCATCCAGCAGGTCGTCCTCGAGGCGTACAACCTCGGCGCGGGCCTGGCGGTGCAGGACCTCGACGACGCCGACGTGCCGGCCGTCGTGCTCGCCGACCCCGTCGGCGCGGCAGCGGCCGCCGCGGCACCGGCCGCAGCGAACGCCCGCGAGGCGGTGCGGCGCCTGCCGCAGGTCCTGACCGCCGCCTACGTCGAGGCGGTGCAGGCCGGCGCCGCCGAGGTCACCGGCGGGAAGGTGACGCGCCTGCAGGCCTCCCAGCACGTCCTGGACCGCCTCACCGCCAACGGCGTCGGCTCGTTCGTGGACCGCTCCGGGCGCCGGTGGGCCCTGACCAGCTACGTCGAGATGGCCACGCGCACCGCGACCGGGCAGGCCGCGGTGCAAGGGCACGTCGACTCCCTGTCCGCCGCGGGCCTGGACCTGGTCGTGGTCTCCGACGCGCCCCGGGAGTGCCCGCTGTGCCGCCCGTGGGAGGGCAAGGTGCTCTCCACGTCGGGGCGCATGGTCGGCGACGTCGTGACCCGCTCCGTGACCTCCCGCGCGAGCGTGCGCGTGCGGGTGGCCGGCTCCCTCGAGCAGGCCCGCGCGGACGGCTTCCAGCACCCGAACTGCCGGCACTCCGTCTCCGCGTACCTGCCGGGTGCGACGCCGCTGCAGCGGCCCAGGAGCGACCCGGACGGGTACGAGGCGGCGCAGCGGCAGCGGGCCATGGAGCGGCGCCTGCGGGAGTGGAAGCGCCGCGAGGCCCTCGCGCTGACCCCTGAGGCGGCCGCCCGCGCCCGCGTGAAGACCCGCCAGTGGTCCGCGGCCCTCGCCGAGCACGTCGACGAGAACGACCTCAAGCGGCTGCGCAGGCGCGAGCGACCGACTGGCGCAACCTGACCTCGCGTACTACCTGACGTTCTACTCCTGGGTCACCTCCTCGCAGGTGACCGAGGAACTCATCACCCCCTTGTCCCGGCCTGGCGCCGGGCGCTTCACCCACCCCTGACGCCCCCAGGAGGGACGCCTCATGCCCCAGCAGACCCCGCGCACGCTCCACGGCATCGACCCCACCGCGCCCGGCGGCATCGAGCGCCTCCTCGCCTTCCACCGCGCCCAGTTCGGTGACCTGCGCATGGAGGCCGGCGGTGAGGCCGGCGGCGACCCGGCGCCTGCCGGGGCAGACCCGGCCCCGGCCCCGGCGCCCAGCCCCGCGCCGGCGCCCGCCCCGCAGCCCGCCCCACAGCCCGCGCCGGCGCCCGCGTGGGACGGCAAGGTCGAGTCCCTGCCCGCCGACGCGCAGAAGATGATCCGCGACCTGCGCTCCGAGAACGCCTCCCGCCGCACCGGCCAGCAGGAGCTCGTGCGCCAGTTCGCCAAGGCCGCCGGCATCGAGCTGCCCGGCGACCAGGCCGACGCGCCCGACCCGGCCCAGCTGACCGAGCAGCTCACCGCCTCCCAGCAGGCCGCCCGGCAGGCCGCCATCGAGCTGGCCGTCTACCGCACCGCCGGCACCGCGGGCGCCGACCCCGACGCCCTCCTCGACTCCCGCCGCTTCGTCGAGTCCCTGGCGGACATCGACCCCAGCGACGGCGGCGCCATCACCGCAGCCATCCAGGCCGCGGTCGGCGCGAACCCCAAGCTCAAGGCCGGCCGGGCGCCGGGCGCGAGCAGCGTCGACCACGGGGCCGCCGGCTCCGGGGAGTCGACCAAGCGCACCCCGAGGTCCCTCGACGAATCCGTCCGCGCCACCTACGGCACGGCCTGAACCAGGAGACGTAACCCATGCCCGTGACCCTCGCCCAGGCCCAGCAGAACGCGCAGACCGACCTCGACGTGTCGGTCATCGACGAGTTCCGCGTCAACCAGATCATGGACCTGCTCACCTACGACGACGCCGTCAACCCCGCCGGCGGCGGCGCCACCCTGACCTACGGGTACCGGCGCCTCGTGACGCCCTCGGCGGCCGCGTTCCGCGCGATCAACACCGAGTACGCGCCCAGCGAGGTCACCACCCAGCAGTACAACGTCGACCTGAAGGTCCTCGGCGGCACCTTCCAGATCGACCGCGTCCTGGCCCGCGTGGGCCCGGCCGCCTCCGGGGCCGTCGCCCTGAACCTCTCCCAGAAGATCAAGGCCGTGCAGGCCCTGTTCGGGGACACCGTCATCAACGGCGACTCCGCGACCGTGGCCAACAGCTTCGACGGCCTGTCCAAGGCCCTGGCCGGCTCCTCCACGGAGAACACCATCGCGATCGACCTGACCGGCACCCAGGACCAGACGTGGGCGTTCCGCGTCCTGTCCGTCGTCGACGACCTCCTCGGCCAGCTCGACGGCCCGGCCACCGCGCTCATCGCCAACAAGCGCCTCATCAACATCATCCGCGCCGCGGCCCGCCTGACCAGCATGTACGTGCGCGAGCCCGGCCCGCGCGACACCTACGTGGAGTCCTACGGCTCCGCGCGCCTCATCGACGCCGGCTCCAAGGCCGGCCTGGCCGCCGAGGTCATCCCCGTCAACGCCGCCGACCCCGACGGCGCGGGCCCCCTCGTGGCCGGCTCCACCGCCCTGTACGCGGTGCGCTTCGGCCTCGACGGCTTCCACGGCGTGACCACCGTGGGCTCCCCGCTCGTCTTCCAGGCCCTGCCCGACTTCACCACCCCCGGCGCCGTGAAGACCGGCGAGGTCGAGATGGGCCCGGTGGCCACCGCCCTGAAGGCCACCAAGGCGGCAGCCGTCGCGCGCAACATCAAGGTCCAGTGATGACGCGCATCACCGCCCCCGTCGAGGGGTACACCGGCACCACCCAGCTGGGGCCGCTGGCCCTGGTCTTCGCCGACGGCGTCGCCGAACACGACGGGGACCTGCCCGCCGGCGCCCGCGCATACCTCGAGGCCGCCGGGTACGGCCTCGACGGCAGCTCGCCCTCGGCGCCGGCGCCCGTCTCCGCCGAGCCCGCCGACCCCCGCGACGTCGAGCGCACCCAGGTGGGCACCCGCACCCGCGACGGCGCCGTCGACCCGCAGCCCGTGGACTTCCTGCCCCCCGTCAACGCCGGGCAGGACAACCCCCACGGCTCCAGCGTCGTCGCCCCCGGCATCCACGCGATCGAGTCCCTGCCCATCGCGCCCGGTCCCGTCTTCGAGGACCTCGACGCGCAGCAGGCCAAGGAGTCCGGCCTGGCCGAGGACGTGCTGGTGCGCCAGCGCAACGTCGGCGCCGCGACCCTGGACGCGGCCGGGGAGACGTCCGGGCTGCCCAAGGGCAACGCCTCCCGGGAGGCGTGGGCCACCTACGCCCTCGAGCACGGCGCCACCGCCGAGGACATCGACGGCCTCACGCGCGACGCGCTGCGCGAGCTGTACGGCGTCTGACGCCCCCGAGCCGGGCGGGTCGAGTCAACGCCGCACCAGCGGTGACTCTCGTGCACCGCTGGTGATCGAAGGCCGGTAGGGGAGTCCCACGCGGGGTCCTGCCTCCCCCGCGACCGCGTCCTGCTCGACCCGCCCACCCACCCCCTCGCACCGGAGGTGACCCGTGCAACTGCACGCCAGCACCAACGACCTCCTCGGCTGGCTCGACGACGGCGAGCTGCCCCGCAACGCGGAACGCCTGCTGCGCTCCGCGTCCCTGCTCGTCACCGACGCCACCCGCGCCGCGGTCTACCCCACGCGCCCCGACGGGACACCGCTCGTGCAGGCCACGAGCGACGCCCTGCGGGACGCCACCTGCGCGCAGGTGGCCGCGTGGCTCGCCCTCGGCATCGACCCCGCCAAGGGCGCCGCCGGCGTGGCCCCGCAGGCCTCCTCCAAGAGCATCGGCGGCGCCTCCGTGCAGTACGCCGTCTACGCCTCCACCGCGGAGGCCGCGGCCCGCTCCGCCACCACCCTGTGCGACGAGGCTGCGCGCCTGCTCGCGCACGCCGGCCTGCTCACGGCCCAGGTGGCCGTCTGGTGAGCGAGCTGGCGGAGTTCTTCGTGCACACCGTCCACGTCCAGACGTACCAGGGCGAGGGCGCGTGGGGCGCGACGTGGGACGAGGCACCCACCCCGGTGCTCGGGTTCCTCGACGAGCGCCGCTCCCTGGTGCGCGGCGCGGGCGGCGACGAGGTCGTCTCCTCGGCGACGTTCCACTGCAGCGTGCAGGACGGGGAGCGCTTCACCCCCGAGTCGAAGGTGACCGTGCACCGCGGCACCCCGCTGCAGCGGGCCACGCACGTGCTGTCCCTGGCCGTGCACACCTCGGGCCCGCTTCACCTGCCCGACCATGCCCAGATCACGCTCGCCTGAGCGTCCCGCGAGGAGGCCGTCGTGGCGTTCCGCATCACCGAGAACCGCCAGGCCATCGCCGAGGTGCTCGGCGCCACGGACCCCGGCGCCCGCCTGGCCGCCGAGTTCTTCCTCGAGCGGGCCCGCGCCGGCGTCCCCATCGAGGAGGGCACCCTCGAGCGTTCCGGCGAGGTCGTCGAGGTCAGCCCCGGCCGCTACGCCGTGCGCTTCAACAACCCCTACGCCACCAGCCAGCACGAGGAGCTGACCTGGCGGCACGATGAGGGCCGGCGGGCCAAGTACCTCGAGCTGGCCGTCGAGGAGAACAAGGCCACCGGCCTGGCCATCATCGCCGAGCAGTCCCGGGCGGGTGAGTCGTGAGCACCCTGGCGGTCCTCACCGACCTGGCTGTGCTGCTCGCCGAGCACGGCGTCGCCACCTACCGGGCCTCCGGTGTCTACTCCGCCGACGAGGTCGGCGTCAGGTTCTACGAGGCGGGGCAGGCCCCCGACCGCGTGGTCGTCCTGACCCCGTACCCCGTCACCGACGACGTCGTCACCGCCGTGTCGGTCCTCGGCGTGCAGGTGCGCTGCAGGGGCCCCCTCGGCGGAGACCCGCGCGACGCGCAGGCCCGCGACGAGGCCGTCTTCGACCTGCTGCACGGCGCGCAGCACCTGCACCTCGGCGGCCTGCACGTCGCCACCATCGCCCGCCGTTCCGCCATCCCGATGGGACCGGACGCCTCGGGCCGGTGGGAGGCCTCCTCCTCCTACCACCTGACCCTCGACCGACCGACCCTGTGGAGAACCTCGTGAGCACCCTCCTGGCCCGCCGCTTCCGCGTCGACATCGACACCAGCACCACCAGCACCCCCGACTGGGAGCAGTTCAAGGGCATCACCGCCCTGACGTTCAACCCGTCCGAGCCGACCGTGCAGGACGCCTCCACCTACGACAACGACGGGTGGGGCACCTCCGAAAAGACGATGCAGCGGTGGTCCCTGGCCATCACCGCGAACATCGTCAAGGACGACGACGACGACCTGCGCGACCCCGCCCAGGAGGCCGTGCGTGCCGCGGCCATCGCGTTCGGCGGCGCCGCGCGCGTGCGCGTGCGCATCTACGACCGCAACGGCGAGCCCGAGGCCTACCAGGGCGTCGCCCTGGCGCAGTACGCCCCGGCCGGCGGTGGCACCGACGCGCTGGACTCCGCCACGTTCACCCTCTCCGGCGACGGCCGCCTGGTGCCCATCACCAACCCGGCCGACAGCGCGCCCGTCACCACCCCCTGACGGCGCCCTGAGCGCCCGGCCCCCGACGTGAACGCGCATCCGTCGGGGGCCGGGCCCCCACCCACCACGACAGCAGGCACCCCCACCGAGGAGACCAGGACCCGTGAGCGACGACCTGCGGCAGATGCTCGCCGAGCAGCAGCCGATCACCCGCACCATCGGCGGCACCGCCTACGCCTTCCCCCGCTCCATCCCGGCCCGCATCGGGCTGCTGCTGGTGGACCTCATGAACGGCACCGACGACTCCGCCGAGTTCTTCGAGGGCAGCGAGCGGCCCAACCTGCGCCACGAGCTGCTCGGGCACCAGACGCTGCGGCAGATGGTCCTCGACGGCTGCACCTCCGAGGAGGTCGACCGCACGTTCTCCTTCCTCATCACCTGGCACACCAACGGCCCCGCCGCCGCCGAGAAGCTGTGGACCTCCTGGGGTGATGCCCAGGGGGAAGCGAGCCCGGCGGCCTCCACCGCCAAGCGCCCCTCGAGCAGTACGGGCGCGGCGAGCAGGACCCGCTCACGGGCCTCTACGAGTGGTACGAGTACCCGCAAAGCCACCAGCCGGAAGGCCCCGCGCGCGAGCTCGTGACGTGGCCGGTGCTGCTGGCGCACTGGCAGGCCATCGAGAACGACCTGCAGGACCGCGGCATCGACCTCGCCGACGGCTGCCTGGACACCCGCTCCTGGCGGTGGCTGACGGTGCGCATCGCGGGCCTGCTCGACGCCGACACCCGCCTCGCGCGGGCCCTTGACCCCTGACGTCCGGGAAGGACTGACCCGTGGCCACTGCCGCCGTCGCAGGCTCCATCGAGTACCTCATCGGCGCCGACGACAGCCAGCTGGTGCGCACCCTGCAGTCCCTGCCGCAGACCGTGGCCCGCGCCGGCTCCGGTGCCTCGCAGGCCGCGCAGCGCGTGGGCGCGCAGGCCGGAGGGGCGCTGTCCACCGCGCTGGCCGCGCAGCTGGGCCAGCAGCTGCATTCCCTGCTGCGCCAGCGCATCACCATGGCGTCGCGGTCCCTGCCCGACATCGAGGTCGGCACCGACACCTCCTCCGTGGATCGCGGCCTGGCCGACGTGCGCCGGCGCCTGGCGCAGCTGCAGTCCCAGGAGATCGGCGTGGACCTGGACGCTGAGCAGGCGCAGCGGCAGATCGGTGAGCTGCTGGCGGACCTGCGTCAGGTCGCCGCGCAGTCCCCGGACATCGCGGTGCGCACCTCCGCCGAGCAGGCCATCGCGCAGCTGTCCGAGGTGCGCGCCGCGGTGCGTGAGCTGCCCGACGGGCGCCTGCGCGTGGACGTCGACACCGACGAGGTGCGCGCCGCGCTGCGCCGCCTGGGGCAGGACGTCGCCGACGAGGCCCACGACGCCGGCGAGGAAGCCGGGCAGGGCATCACCGAGGGCCTGTCCGACGGGGTCGCCGAGGTCGGCTCCAAGACGGGCCCCATCGTGCAGGCCGTCCTCGGCGCGGTGTCCCTCGTCGCGGGCCTGGCCCCGGGCGCGCTGCTGTGGAAGGCCATCCAGGGCGGCATGGAGCAGGAGGCCTCCCGGGGCCTGTTCACCGCCCAGACGGGCCTGGACCCGGCCAGCGTGGGCCGCTTCGCCCGCGCCGCGGGGGAGTCCTACGCCCAGAACTTCGGCGCCTCCGTCGAGGACAACCTGGAGGCGGCCCGTCAAGCTCTCGGCTCCGGCCTGCTCGGCGGGGACGCCACGCAGGCGCAGATCACCGGGCTGGTCAACGAGCTGCAGACCGTCGCGCAGGTCCTCGGCGAGGAGGTTCCGGCGGTAGCCCGCTCCGCCGGGCAGGCCATCCGCGTGGGCCTGGTCGCCGACGCGACCGGTGCCTTCGACCTCATCACCCGGGCGCAGCAGAACGGCCTGAACGTCGCCGAGGACCTCCTCGACACCATCGACGAGTACGGCACCCAGTTCCGCAAGCTCGGCCTGGACGGCACCGCCTCCTTCGGTCTCATCCAACAGGCAGTGCGCGCCGGTGCGCGTGACGTGGACATCGCCGCGGACGCCCTCAAGGAGTTCAGCATCAGGGCCATCGACGGCTCCGAGCTGACCGTCGGCAGCTTCGACGCGCTGGGCCTGTCCGCGCAGCAGATGCAGCAGCGCATCGCCGCCGGCGGAGACTCCGCCGCGGCCGCGCTCGACGAGACCCTCGACCGCCTGCGCGAGGTCGAGGACCCCTCCGAGCGGGCCGCCATCGCCGTGGGCCTCTTCGGCACCCAGGCCGAGGACCTCGGGCAGGCCCTGTACGCCATGGACCTCTCCAGCGCCCGCGAGGAGTTCGGGGCGACCGCCGGGGCCATCGAGCAGGCCATGGCGGACATCGGCACCAACACCGCCGGGCAGATCGAGACCGCCCGCCGGGCCATCGACACCGCCGCGCAGGGCGTGCAGGGCGCTCTCGCCGCAGCGTTCGGCCCCGAGCTGGGCCGCGCCGCGGACTGGGTCAGCGCCAACCGGGCGGCCGTCACCGAGTTCGCCTTCGACGCCTCCCGCGGGTTCCTCGAGTTCGTGCGGGTCGTGGCGACCGGTACCGCCGACGGCCTCGACGTCCTGGCCGCCTGGACGCCGGCCATGCGCGAGCTGGGCCTGCAGGTCATCGGCTTCGCCGCGGCCGCCAACCGGGCCTGGGGCGACCTGCCGTTCACCGACAACGCCCAGGCCGACGAGACCGCCCGCAACCTCGCCCAGCTCGGCGTCACCTTCTCCACGTCCATGGACGCCGTGGGGGCCGCCTCCGAGCTCGCCGCCGACGGCATCCGCGCGAACGTCCTGCCGGCCGTGGACGCAGCGCAGGAGCGCTTCGACGCCATGGCCATCCCCGCCATGGCGCAGGCGAGGTTCTCCGACGCCACCATGGCGCTGGGCCGCGGCCTCGACGACGTCGCCACCCACGCCCAGGCCACCCAGGGCGCCGTGGACCGCTTGACCGGCACCGTGGACCTGTCCACCGAGGCCGGCCGGGAGCTCGACGGGCGCCTGCGCGGGGTCGCCGCGGCGATGCTCGACCAGGCCCAGCAGGGGCAGCTGCTGGGGCAGTCGCAGGAGGAGCTCTCTGGGCGCTTCCGCGAGGGCCGTGACGCGCTCGTGCAGCAGCTCATGCAGCTGGGCCTCACCCGGGAGGCCGCGGACCGGCTGACGACGTCCTACGGGCTGGTCCCCGGCGCGGTGGACACGATCGTGTCCGACCGCGGCACCGCCGACGCGGTGCGCGGGCAGGTCGAGGACTTGAACGCCGAGATCCGGAACATCAAGGACCGCACCGTCACGATCAAGGCGATGCTCACGGGCGTCACCCCGGACATCGTCGGGGGCCGCCCGGCCGCCACGGGCGCCGGCGGCAACGGCGGGCAGGTCGCCTCCCGCGCGCAGGGCGGGCCCGTGTGGGGCGCTGGCACCGCGACCTCCGACAGCATCGACGCGCGCCTGTCCAACGGCGAGCACGTGTGGACCGCCGCGGAGGTCACAGCGGCCGGGGGACAGGACCGCGTGCACCAGCTGCGCCGCGCGGCCCTGGCGGGGGAGCTGCCGGCGTTCGCGCTCGGTGGCGCGGTGGGCGACACCACCACCATCAAGATGCCCTCCGCGCGCTCCGTGAACGACGCCCACAACTCCGTGCTGCGCTCGTTCGCCGGCGTCGCCCAGCAGGCGCAGGACGCGATCGACGCGGCCCTGCGCGCGGCCGCGGAGTCCGCGGACTCGCCCGGCGCGTACACCGGCCCCCTGGGCGCTGGTAGCGGCGGGCAGGGCTGGCAGTGGCAGATCGCCACCCTGCGGCAGATCTTCCCTGGCCTGCACCTGAACTCCGGGTTCCGCCGCGGCGCCGTCACCTCGAGCGGCAACCTGAGCTACCACGCGCGCGGGCGAGCTGTCGACGTGCCCCCCCGCATGGACGTGTTCAACTGGCTGCTCGAGAACTTCGGCGCCACCTCCAAGGAGATCATCTTCTCCCCGGCGGGGAACCGGCAGATCAAGAACGGGCGCCCGCACTACTACACCGGCAAGGTCCGCGCCGACCACTTCGACCACGTCCACTGGGCGTTCCGCAACGGCGGCCCCGTGCTCGGCCCCGGCACGGGAACCTCCGACAGCATCCGCGCGAGCCTGTCGCAGGGCGAGCACGTCTGGACCGCGCGCGAGGTGCAGGCCGCCGGTGGGCACGGCGCCGTCGAGGGCTTGCGCGCCGCGGTCCGCGGGTACGCCGCCGGTGGTACGGTCACAGCGGGTGGGCGCAGTGTCGGCGGGTACGACCTGCCGCGCTACCTCACCGGCGCCATCGCCCCCGCCCGCACCCGCGTGGACGACAGCGACGCCCGCGCCGCCAGCTTCGACGCCGTGCAGTGGGCCTCCCGCCTGGCCATGGCCGAGGCCGCCCTCGCCCTGGCCAAGACCAGCGACGAGCAGGCCACCGACCGGCTGCGCAACGCCGAGACCTCCGCCAGCTCCGCGCGCCGCGAGGCGGAGTCCGCCACCGAGCGGCAGACCGGCATCGAGGAGCGCCTCACCAAGGCCAAGGAGGCGCAGGCCGAGGCCATCGCCGACGCCCAGAAGGCCCTCGACAAGGCCAAGGGCAAGGCCGACAACGCCGAGGGCATCACCTCCGCCGAGGAGCGCCTCGCCGAGGTCCGCGAGGACCAGGGCAAGCGCGTCGCCGAGGTCGAGGCCGAGCTCGAGCAGGCCCGCAGCGAGGTGCGCCGCACCACGCAGGGCGTCATCGTCACTCAGCGCATCCTCACCAGCGAGCAGGAGCTGGCCGCCCGCGCGGCCGGCGCCCTCGCCGACGCCGAGTCCCGCACCGCGTCGATCCGCGTCACCAGCGAGCAGGCCACCGAGCGCGAGCGCGCAGCCCTCGAGGCCCTGAACGCCGCCAAGGCCGAGGCCCTCGCCTACGCGCAGCGCATCGCGCAGACCGCCACCTCGGGGGCGGGCATCACCGGCCTGTTCACTGGCGCCGACCAGCCGCGTGATGCGCAGTACGCGCGGCAGGCCTATGACGCGGCGGTCGCGCAGGCCCGGCAGGCCCGCGAGGCCGACGACCTGCAGGGCGCCCTCGACGCGGTCGCCTCCGCGGGCGCCAAGGTCGCGCAGACCCAGCAGGCCATGGGCGCCTCCTACGCCACCGTCTCCGGCACCTTGAGCGCGACCCGCGCGCAGGTGGAGGAGCTCGCCCGCTCCTACGGGTTCTCCGCCTCCGAGGCCCGCAAGCTCGCCGAGTCCTCCGTGCCGCTGGCCAACACCGGGCAGACGCTCGTGGAGTCCCTGACCCGCCAGCTGACCGCGGTGCAGGGCTTCTCCCGCTCCATCGAGCAGCTGCGCAAGCTGGGCCTGTCGCAGTCCCTCATCGACCAGGTCCTCGACGCCGGCCCCGGGCAGGGCTCGCAGCTGGCCGAGTCGATCCTCGCCGGCGGCTCCACCCTCGTGGGCCAGCTCAACGCCGTGCAGGGCCAGCTCGAGAAGGCCGCGCGAGGGCTGGGTGTGAGCGCCGCTGGCGCGGCCTACGGGGCGCCCACGCGCGGCGGCCTGCCCCGCACGGGCGCCGCTGACCCCGGCATCACCGTGCCCCGCGGCGGGCGCAGCGTGCGACCCGGCGCCCTGACCGTGACCCCGACCAAGGTGGAGGTGAACATGCGCAACGAGTTCACCGTCACCGATGCGTCCATGGCCGCCGTCGTCGCCCGCCAGCAGCGCCTCGAGCTGCGGGGCGCTCTCAGCTCCGTGGGCGTGTAGTGCCCGCCCGCCTCGAGGACCCCGTGCTCGGCGTGCTGCTTCTGGACGCCGAGCACGGGTTCTCCGCCGTCACGATCGACCCCGGGTTCCCCGTCGTGCGCGTGAACGCCGAGGACCGCCCGAACGCCAACGGCCAGCACGACGACACGGCCCTGTTCGGGGCCCGAGCCGTCACCGTGCAGGCCCTCGTGATGGGCACCGCGACCACCTCGCGCCGCGAGCTCGTGGAGCGGGTGCGCGCCTACTGCCACCCGGCGCGCCGACCCACCCTCGTCTGGCACGAGGGCGACGGCGTCGAGCGCCGCGCGGACCTGCGCGGGGAGGGCGCCACCGCGCCCCTGACGGGCTCCCTGGGCCGGGAGCTGACCGCCACCTGGTCCTGCCCCTCCGGGGTGCTCTACGCCGCCGAGGAGAGCGTCGTGGAGGTCCCCGCCGGCGGCATCCCCGAGCCCGGCATCCGCCTGCCCGTGCGCTTCCCCGTGCGCTTCCCGCGCACCACCCTGGCCGGCACCGTGGCCGTGGCCAACGGCGACGTCTACAACACCGACGCCGACCACGTCACCCAGCTGTGGGGCCCGTGCACCAGCCCCCGCCTCGTCAACGTCACCACCGGCCTCGAGGTGTGCCTGCCCGGCCTGCAGCTGGCCGCCGCCCAGTACGTCGAGGTCAACACCGCCGCCCCCTCCCTGCTGCTGAACGGGCGCGGCGAGGAGTCCGTGTGGGGCTGGCAGGAGCCCGGCGTCTCCGAGCTGTTCCAGCTCGCCGGCGGCGTCAACGCGCTGCGCTACGCCCCCGCCAAGTGGTCCGGCCGCGCCCGCGCCGTCGTCACGTTCCGCCCCGCGACCCTGTGAGGAGCGCCCCCGCATGAGCATCGAGACCTCGTTCCTGGACGACTTCGACACCCCGGCCCGCCAGTTCCGCGGCATCATCACCGACCTGTTCGGCGAGGGCATCCGCGACGTCGCGGCCGGCGAGTACCGCGTCGTGCCCCGCGCCGACGGACCGAACATGAGCGTGACCATCGAGGTCGGCGCCAACGACGAGGCCGTCGCCTATATCGACGGCGACGACGTCGACGACCAGGGCGCCTACCGCTGCGCGATGCGCGCCGCGTGGGAGGACCTGCCGGTGCCGCCGGCGCCCGCCACCGGCACCCGCAGCGACCTCGTGGTGCTCGAGGTCCTCGACGCCACCGCGCGCGAGGGCGGCGAGAACCGCACCCGCCCGCGCGTGCTGCAGGGCGTCGCGCAGCTGACCAGCCAGTACCCCTCGACGATCGAGCTGGCCAGGATCAGCGTGAGCGCCGGGCAGGCCAGCGTGCAGGCCCAGCACATCACCGACCTGCGCCGGCAGGCCGTCGGCGGCGGCGCGTCCGTGCGCACCTCCGCGCAGGTCCTCACCCGCGCGCAGCGCCTGGCCCTGACGGGCAGCGCCCTCGGCGAGGGCCGCCTGGTGCAGGAGGCCGAGTCGGGGCGGCTCTACCAGGCCGTCGCCGGGCAGTGGCGCGGCGTCGGCGCGGGCGCCTCCGGGTCCGTGGCCAACCCGCCCATCCCGCTGACCGTCAGCAGCTGGTACACCCTCGCCACCCTGGTGGGCACCCAGTTCTCCGAGGTGCAGTTCACCGTGCGCTCCGGGTTCTCCGCGCTGGCCGTCGCCGACCCCGCGCACGCACAGGTCGCCACCGAGAACGAGCAGGGCGCCACGTCGATCGGGGCGCCCTCCTCCGCCGTGGAGGAGGCGGCGTCCTTCACCTTCACCGACTCCGCCACCGGCAACGGGCGCACCGCCTACGTGCGCAACATCCGCCTCGACCCGGACGGGTACCTGCGCTTCGAGCTGCGCCGCGGCTCCAGCGCCGACGGCACCTCCACCGCGACGCTGCCCCCCCTGCGCATCAACTACCGGGCCCGCTGACGTGACCCGCTGGCGCCTGGACGTCGGGCCCGCCGGCCAGCGGCCCACGCACCCGCTGTCCACCGCCGCGACCCGCTCGTTCACCTTCAACCTGAGCGAGCCGTCCACGGCCACGTTCACCATCGACGCGCGCTCCGCCGACGGCCAGCGCATCGAGGAGCTCGCCACCGACGTGCACCTGCTGCGCGACGGGGTGCCCCTCTACACCGGGCGGGTGCTCTCCACCGCGGACAGCATCGACGACACCGCCCACACGCTGACCGTGTCGTGCACCGACCTGCGCGGGGTCCTCGCCCGCCGGCACACCCGCACCCGCCGCGACTGGACCAAGGGCGTGCCCGCCGGTAGAGCCGTGCGCGACCTGCTGCGCGAGGCGCAGGCCGCCCCGTACACCTCCCTCGGCTTCGACGTGCCCGACTTCACCGACGGCGCCACCGTCGAGCGCGACGTCCTCGCCGGGCAGAGCATCCTCGGCGAGCTGCAGGCCCTGGCCGGCGGCGTCGAGGGCGGCTCCTCCGTCTTCGACTGGGACGTGAGCCCCGGCTGGCGGGATCGCACCGCGCAGCTGTGGGCGCCCACCAGGGGCCGCGACCTGACCGGCCCGGGTGGACTGACCCTGCAGTACCGCCAGGCCCGCCCAGGGGCGCGCACGCCCGCGTTCGGGACCATCTCGCGCGGCTTCGACCCCGCCACCTACGCCAACGTCCTCACGCTCACCGGCGGCAGCAGGCGGGTGCCGCGCACCACCGTGGACCCCTCCACCGGCGAGACCGTCATCGAGGTCATCGACGTGCCCACCGAGCCCGTCACCCTCACCGACTCCGACGCCATCACCGCGCTGGGCGCCTGGTCCGCCGCCGAGGCGTACCCCGACCTGACCACCCAGGCCGAGGTGCGCACCAAGGCCCGCCAGCGCTTCGACGAGCTGCGCCGCACCGCCGCGTCCTGGACGTTCCCGCTGCGCCTGGGCCTGTGGCAGGGCCCGCGCACCCTCTGGCTCGGCGACACCGTGCGCGTCGTCGTCACCTCCGGGCGCCTGCGCGAGGACCTCGCCCTGCGCGTCACCCAGCTCACCCTCGCCCTGGACTCCACCGGCCGCGAGCAGGTCGCCGTCACCGCCGGACCACCCCCGCGCGACTACCTCACCGAGCTCGTCGCCGCCAAGCGCCGCCTGGCCGCCCTCGAACAGCACTAGCCCCTGGAGGCCGCACGATGCCCGTCACCGTCCGCACGCTCGTCGGCCGCGTCCTGGACGCCTCGCAGAAGCCGACCCTGTCGGGGGAGTACCGCTTCACGCCCAGCGCGGAGCTGCGCACGAGCGAGGGCGTCATCGTGCCCGAGCGTGCGATCAGGGTCCGCTTCCGCTCGGGCACCGATGGGATGGCCGGCACCTTCGCGGTGCAGCTGGTCGCCAACGACTCCGAGGGCCTGCGGCCGCAGGGCACGACGTACCGCGAGGAGCTCTACCTGGACTCCCAGCCCTCGCGGCCGGTGACGTCCCGGCACATCGTCGTCAGCCGCCAGGGCAGCGGCAGCATCGACCTGGCCGCGCTGCCGGAGGTGGCGCCGCCCGGCCAGCCGGTGGTGTACGCCTCGCTGGGCTACGTCGCCGAGTACGTGCGCACGGCCCTGCTGCAGGCCGCGCTCGGCACGGTGGACCTGGACGGGTACGTCACCGACGGCGAGCTGCAGCAGGCCCTGGAGGGTCTGGGCGGCGGTTCGGCGCCGGACCTGTCCGGCTACGTCACCACCGCCGAGAACGATGCCCAGATCATGGTCGAGGACCCGGCCAACCCGGGCCTGTACGTGCCCGCCAAGTTCCGCGCCGGGTCCACCAACCCCGAGGTCGCGCAGCCCGGCATCGGCCCGCACCTGTGGATCGACCCGGCCGACTTCGGCGGCGGCGGTGGCAGTGGCGGCGGTGGCGGGCCCATCACCGCCGACCAGATCACCGACGCCGGCACCACGGGCAAGGCGCTCGTGCGCGCCGGCACGCAGGCGGCCGCGCGCACGGCCATCGGCGCGGTCGGCGGCTGGGCCGACCTGGGCACCGTGCCCAGCTCGGCCCTGCCGCCCCTGGCCGTCAACGACACCTTCACCGTCGCCTCCCAGGCGGCGATGCTGGCGCTGACCGCCCAGCGCGGCGACATTGCCGTGCGCACCGACGTCGGCCGCACGTTCATCCTGACCGCCGACACCCCGGCGACCCTCTCCGCGTGGGTGGAGCTTGCCGCCGTCGGGCAGGTCACCTCCGTCAACGGGCAGACCGGCGCCGTCACCGTCACCGGTGGCAGCACCACGCTCACCCTCGCGGAGATGACGTCGTGGGCGGACGACCCGATCGAGGCGGGAGTGGACCTCGTGCCCGCGGGCCGGCACGTTCCGGCCGCGATGAGCGTGTGGGTTTGCGCGGACGTCTCGGCCACTCCGCCGGTGGCGTCGGTGCCGGTGCAGCTGCAGGCGTGGCGCGCGGGCGCGCTCGTGACGTTGGGGTCGGTGACGATCCCGGTGGGCACGTACCGGGTGCCGTTCCCCTCCCAGATCGCGCTGCAGGCGAACGACCTGCTGTTCGCCGTGACGACCGCCTCCGGTGGGCTGGGGCTGTGCCTGCGCTTCCGCCTCGACGCGGCGTGGACGGTGCCGGCCACCGCACCGGGCAAGCCGGGGGACCCGCAGGTGTCGGTGACGGGCGAGGTGGCGACCCTGACGTGGACGCTGGGCAGCCCCGCCGCCCTCTCGCACGTCGTGTACTGCAACCCCGGCAACGGCGAGGACGTCTACGCGGTGGGCTCCGGCTACCGCGGCACGGGCGCGATGGTGCGCGGCCACCGCGACGGCGCCTCCTACGCGGTGGAGGCGACCATCCCGGGCAGGGGCTCGGGCATCTCCGCCTTCAAGACCGTCGCGGGCACCGTCGCCACGCCGCCCGCCGCCGGCTACACCCTGGCGACCCCCACCTACCCCGGCACCGACACCGACATCGGCACCAGCGGCGACTTCATCGTCGGCGCGAAGAACAACGGCGCCACCGCGCAGATCACCGCCGGCAACCTACTGACGCTGCGCAACGGCACCGTCTCGGGCAACGCCAGCAACATCGGTGTGCGCATCGCCAAGCTGGCCATGAGCACCAGCAAGCGCTCCGGCTTCACCTTCTTCGAGACGGTCTACCTGCCGGACACCTCCGCTGCCTTGTGGCTCATCGCTTCGCCCGACCTGGACCCGGTGCAGACGAACAACCGCATGATCCGCGTGGAAATCTTCAACACCGCGATCCGGGTCGGTGCCAAGGCCCCGAACGTCATTTTCGGCGCCGGGGCGAACGGCGGATACCGCACCCTTTACCGGCAGGGCACCACCGATGAGTCCTCCTACACCATCCCCGGCATCGGCACCCCCGGCATCGACGTCTTCCTCGACGTCCAGCCCGGAACCACCGCCGGAACCATGGTGGTGCGCACGTACACCGCCGAGGCGGAGTCCGGCCTGCACGCAGGCGACGCCGGCACCACTCTCGTCGGCATCTACGACTTGAGCGCTGCGCAGGTGGACGCCCTCTTCGGCGCGGCTGGCGCGGAGACGACCGGCTGGAGCATGCACGTCGCCAACGGCTCGAGCAACACCAACGGCACCGTGCGCCCGGTGCGGTTCGGTCCCACCGCCGGCCTCAAGCAGGTGGCGTGATGCGCACGATCGACGCCTGGCCGCCCCTGGGTGGAGCGTTCCCCAACTCCTCCGGCATCGGCGACGGCACGTCCTGGTTCAACGGCGGCAGCGGGGACGTGGGCCCCGCAGTCGCCGCGTTCGAGGCGTTCGTCAAGCGGTCCCGAACGTGGCACCTGGAGTACGGCCGCGACCAGGCGGGCTACCAGCCGCAGTACAGCAAGGGCCAGACGAACCGCACCGTGTTCTCCCTGCAGGAGCACATGAAGCGCGCCTACGGGCGCGACCCCGGCGAGGGCTACACCACCCAGGAGAAGGAGGACTTCTGGGACGCCGCCGCGCGCAACGTGGCGATCAACGGGCACAACCTGCAGGACTACGCCCTCGACATGGTGGCCCGCCTCGTGGCGGCCGGGGTGAAGTACGCCCCGATCCGGCTGGCGCGCGAGTCGGGCAGCAACGCCAACGAGGCGCCCATCACGTCCGACACCCAGGCCGACAACGCCTTCCAGTTCTACCGCCGCTGCGCCCCCCTCATGATCGAGCAGGGCGCGGCCGGTGGGCTGCGCCTGCCGATGTGGTGGAACCCCGGCGGCGGGCCGAACACCAGCTACCAGAACCAGATGCGCGCCTTCCCCGGGTGGGTGGACGCGCAGGGCCGCCCGCTCATCACCGGCATGGCCGTGGACGTCTACTCCGTCGTCTCCATCGGCTCGGTGCTGCCCGTCTTCAAGATGCACAAGAACGTCACGCTGCAGGTCGCCTCCGCGGCCGGCACCACCACGATCGACCGCACCGACTACCAGGCGCCGCTCGACGTGGGCGACGTCGTCACCGTGGGCGTCGGCACCGCGAACGCCGAGACCCGCACCGTCTCGGCGGTCAACGGCGACGACATCACCTTCTCCACCGCCCTGAGCAACCCGCACGCCGTCGGGGAGCGCATCACCAAGCAGTACGCGGTGGGCGAGATGTGCCACTGGTACGGGCAGTTCTTCCGCTCCCGCGTGGCGAACAACACCGCCCTGCCCTCCAGCTTCGCGCAGGTCACCACCACCGAGTGGCAGTGGTGCAGCTGGACAGACCTCACGCAGGCGCAGCAGGCCGACGCCATCACCCGCTGGCGGAAGATCTTCGAGCGCTCGTTCTACGGCAAGAACGAGTCCGGCGTCGTCGACACGTACTGGTACGTCCAGAAGTGGTACGACCTCGCCCGCTGCATCGGCCTGGGCAACGTGCAGCTGAACGCCGCCCTCGACCCCGCGACCGCCCGGTGGCTGGACTTCTCCCTGTGCGAGATCGGCGTCATGGGCCGGCCGAACACGCGCGGACCTTCCTCGGGGGACGCGTGGCCGTGGGTGGCCATGGCCTTCGCCTGGTCCGCCGCCATGAAGCTGCGCGACGGGTGGGGCGTGCACCACTGGGGGTGGTGGAACCACGACGACGGCGTGTCCGCCGCCACCGACGTCCCCCGCTCCGTGTACTCCTTCGGCCCGCCCTACGGGCTCACCACGCCGCTCTCGGCGGGCAACGGGGACGTGCCCCCCAAGCCGTACCACCCGCAGACGGGACGCACGATCGCGTCCCTGGCCGACCCTGGAGCGCAGATGCGACAGCACCGCAGGCGTGGCGGCAAGACGCAGACCACGGGTGGGCAGCCGGTGCGCACCCCCGCACCCGCGGTACCGGCGCCACCATCGACGCCCGCGCCGGCCATAGGACCGTCGGGGCAGGCAGCGCCCACGGCGTCCCTGCCCGGGTGGACACTGCTCATGTCCGAGGACTTCACGAGGGACGCGGCCCTCGGCTCGTTCAAGACGGTCTACGGCGACGCGTGGGCGATGGACTGGGGCCGCGACACCAGCAAGAACGGTGGCCGCCCCCTCGCCACGCAGGGGCTGTACGCCTCCCCGCACACGGTGTCCGTCTCGGGCAGCGTCCTGAAGAAGTCACTGAAGACGAAGCGCACCGAGGCCGACGCGCCGGATGCGGGGATTTCGATCGGCACCCCGCTCGTGGCGTCGCTGACCCCCACGTGGGGCGCGCTGGGGCTGTGGGCGCAGACCTACGGCAGGTACGCGGTGCGCTTCCGCGCCTCGCAGACCACGCCCGCGGGGCAGCCGGACTACAAGCTCGCGTGGCTGCTGTGGCCAGCGGAG
Organism: Kineococcus gypseus; assembly: GCF_050871305.1. Taxonomy (NCBI): domain Bacteria; kingdom Bacillati; phylum Actinomycetota; class Actinomycetes; order Kineosporiales; family Kineosporiaceae; genus Kineococcus; species Kineococcus gypseus. The sequence goes on from NZ_JBJLRD010000011.1 coordinate 42,716, forward strand.
CCCAACGGCTGGACGTCCGGGGAGATCGACTTCCCGGAAGGCGGCCTCGGCGGCACCATCGAGGGCTACTCACACCAGGTCGACGGTGACCCCGCGATCAACCAGTGGTTCGTCAATACCGGCACCAGCATGGCGGCGTGGCACACGTGCGTCATCGAGTGGACCCCCACCGTGCTGCGCTTCATCCTCGACGGCACGGTCCAGTCCACGACGGACGCGCGAGCCATCCCCAAGGTCCCCATGTACTGGAACCTGCAGACCGAGACGAACCTCGGCGCCACCCCTCCCCCTGTCGATGCCACCGGCACCGTCGAGATCGACTGGGTCGCCGCCTGGTCCTACACCCCCTGACCCCTGGAGACCCCCATGGTGCAGCAAGTGCGCATCCCCGCCGGCATCAACGTGTCCGGCCTGGTCACAGACGAGGAGCTCGAGCAGGTGGCGGAGGAGAAAATCGCACGCACGGACCTCGACCTGGCGATGACGTCGATCTTGAACGACCCGTCCTCGCACTTCTCGCGGGCGCTGGCCACCCGCCAGGTCGGCGCGGCGCCCGTGACCGTCGCCCCGACGATCACCCCGGGCGCGGCGACGTCCAGCACGCAGGGCCTGACGATCCCGCTGCCCGCGAACGCGGCGGTGGTGGAGGTCGAGAAGGACAGCGGCAGCGGCTGGGTCCAGATCACCGACGCCCACCCCGGCGGCGCCCTCGTCGTGCGCGACCTGCTGGCCGCCACCCCCTACAGCTACCGCGCCCGCGGCGTGAACGACGCCAGCAACGGCCCCTGGTCCGCCGCCGTCACCGCGACCACCGCCAGCGCCGCCACGCCGGCGCCGACCGCCACCACCGTGGCCGCCACCGACACCACGCTCATGAAGTACACCGGCACCTGGCAGTCCACGACCGCCACACCGGTCGAGCGGTACGTCACCGCCACCCCCGCCGAGGTGTCCTTCAAGTTCACCGGCACCGGCTTCTTCGTGCGCGGCACCCGCGACGCGCACCACGGCACCGCCGACGTCTACGTCGACGGCGTGAAGGTCGGCAGCTTCTCCGAGACCGCCACGACGCGCGAGGCTGGCGCCACCGTCTACACCTCCGCCGCCCTGGCCTCCGGGGAGCACACGGTGCGCCTGGTCGTCACGACGGCGACGGTGGCGCTGCAGTCCGTGGGCGTCTACGGCGCGCCGATCGCGTGGCCCGTCGCGTCCTCCCTGTGGACCCCCAGCGACGCGAACTGGGCCTCCACCTCGGTGGCCACCGCCCTGTCCACCACGCAGGTCGACACCAGCGACAACCGCCCCAGCCTCGGCGCGATGGTCGCGGACACCACCAGCCCCGACGGCACCGGCCGCGCGCTGGAGCTGACCATCCCGGTCACCACGGACGACACCGACCGCGGCTACCGGGCGATGACGGACCTGACCACGCGCGGCGTCGCAGGCTTCCCCGCGAAGACGATCCGCCTGTCCTACGCCTTCAAGATCGTCACGCTGGGTTCGTGGAACAGCAACCGCGACTCCAAGTTCGGCTACGGCCTGGCCGGCGCCGCGCAGGGCACGACGATGGGCGGCATCGCCTCCGGCAACGACCTCGACCCCGGCACCTTCTACTGGCGCGTGAACCTCTCCGGCGCCGGCGACGCCCAAGGCGGACTGCCCCTGACCCTGAACTCCTACGTCTACGCCCTGAACTTCGCCGGACAGGCGTGGGCGGACAACTACGGGTTGCGCAACCACTGGCGCCGCCCGGACGGCACCTACTGCCAGCCCATCGCCGGGCGCTGGCACGAGGTCGACCTCGAGTTCGAGTTCGGCACTGCCGGGCAGACCAACGGCCGGGCCCGCTCCTTCTTCGACGGCGTGAAGGTCGAGGACGTCGCCGCCCGCTGGGTAGACGCCGCCTACCCCACGCGCGGGGTGTCGATCCTCTACACCGCCGCCTTTGCCAACGACCCCTTCACCTCCCAGGCGAAGGTCCGCTGGTCCAAGCCCGTCCTGTCCTCGCTGTGAGCGCCCGACCGGCAGCCGCCGCACGAGCACGCCCGCTCAAGCCGATGGAGGGGCCGTGAGCAGCATGAGCGTCTTCAGCCGAGAGCCGGAGCGCATGACCGGCCGCGCGCAGTGGTACCTCATCATCACCGCCGGCGCCTACCTCTTCATCGCCCGGTTCGCGATCTTCCACCCCGATCAGTGGGTCTCGCCGAGCTACGACGCCATCCGGCTCGTCGCCCCCCTGCCCGCCTGGGGGATGGCCATGGTGGCGGCCGCAACCATGTGCCTACTGGGCGCGCTCACCAAGAGCGAGGGCTGGGCGCGCCTCGGCGTGGCCATGGCCGCACTCAGCTCGGGCGCGTGGGCGTGGGGGTTCTTCGCCTCCTGGGTGATCGGCACGCTGGCCGGCCCAACCGGGCCCGTGGCGTGGGGTCTGATCACCTCCTTCCACCTGCTGCAGTCCCGCAACCCCTTGCGCCTGCCTCTGGAGCCGGTGCTGCGCCGGGTCATGGCTCGGCAACAGGAGGATCTCTCGGAGGCACCATGAGCACCCCGCTGTCGCTGGCGGAGCTGTCCACCGTCGTGGTCAGCGTCGGCACCCTCCTGGTGGGCATCGTGACCATCGTCTTGAACCGCCGCGCGCAGTCCGAGACGCGCCGCGACCAGCAGGCCGCGGACGCCCTGAACCGCATGGAGCGCGAGCTGGAGCGCAAGGACAAGGAGATCGAGCGCGAGCGGGCCGAGAACGAGCGGCTGCGCGAGACGCTGCGCGAGAACGACGCCCTGCGCGAGTACCTGCAGGCGCAAGCCCGAGACAAACCCCGCCCCTGAGCGCGAGCCCACCGAGCTGGTCGGCTACCTCAAGGACTGAAGCACATGGACAGGAGCGCGCTGTGAGCGTGACCACGCAACCGTCGCCGGACTACAACCGCAAGCTGCTGCGCTGGGCCGGCAACTACGGCGACGGCTCGCCCGCCGAGGGCACCATCGAAGTGACCCCCGTCGGCAAGGGCATGGCCCTGGACGACGACGAGGTCATGCCGCTCGGAATCTTCTCGAGCCAGTTCTCCTTCGAGATCGGCCGCACGCCCATCCTGATCAACGGGGAGGTGCGCGAGGCCGGATACGTCGCCTTCCACCTGCCGGCGAACAACGATCCCGACATCATCGGCGGGCCCACCAGCTACATCATCACGGAGAAGCTGCGCAAGGGCGGCGGCCGCGAGCCCTACGAGATCGTCGTCGACATCGACGCCCCCGACGAGGGCGTGTGGCTGACGAAGATCGCGCCGGCCGAGCCCGTGCCCGGCCAGCCCCTCTCGGTCGTCTACTACAGCGACTTCACCGCCCTGGCCGATCGCGTCGAGACGCTGGAGGCGGGTGGCGTTAGCGGTGGCGGCGGTGGCGGCGGTGGCGGCGAGTCGGCGCCGGTCGTCATGGTCGAGAACACCGCCACCGGCGCCTACGAGCGTGGCGACCTCTGGTCCGGCACTGTCGACCCCGAGACCCTGCCCGTCGGGCAGCGCCCCACCGGGCACTACGCGTGGCTCGACGCCAACGCCCTCGCCGGCGGCACCGCGCAGGCGCCGGCACCCGCCACCGCGACCGCGTTCGAGTGGGCGTTCGGTCCCCTGCCGCACGTCACCATCGACACCGTCGGCGCAGCTCCCATCACCGATACCCGCGTCTACGTCAACGGCTCCATCAGCATCAACGGCGCCGTGCCGTACTCGGGGACCATCCAGATCCGTGGCCGCGGCAACACCTCCTGGGCTGAGGTGAAGAAGCCGTACCGCATCAAGCTGACCACCGCCGCGCCCCTGCTGGGCATGCCGGCCGAGCGGGACTGGGTGCTGCTCGCCAACTACCTCGACCCCATCGCGATCCGCACGGCCGTCGCGTTCAACATCGCTGCCCGCTGCCCGGGGCTGGCGTGGACGCCGCGCATGCGGTGGGTGGAGGTCACCCTCAACGGCGCCTACGGCGGGCTGTACCAGCTCGGTGAGCACGTCGAAATCAGCCCCTCGAAGATCAACGTGACGAAGGCCACCGGCACCACTGGTCTCGCCCTCACCGGCGCCTACACCCTGGAGATCGACCACTGGCTCGACGGCTCCGGCGAGCTGGGCTTCCACACCACAATGACGGACCTGCCCATCAAGACGGACGACCCGGACGGCTCGACCCCGGCGCAGATGGCGTACATCAAGGGCTTCATCGACTCCTTCGAGTCCGCCCTCTACGGCGCGAACTGGCTCGACCCGGCCACCGGGTACGCCCGCTTCATCGACCGCGACAGCTTCGTGGACTGGTACCTCGTCAACGAGCTGCTCGCCAACGTCGACTCCAACTTCTTCTCGAGCTGCAAGTTCTACAAGACCCGCGACACCGCCGAGAAGCCCGGCGTGCTCGTCATGGGCCCCGTGTGGGACTTCGACCGCTCCCTCGGCTACGGCAACGTCCCCCCCACCGGCTGGCGCACCCGCCTCGCGGTGGAGGACAACCACCCCGGCGCCATCTGGATCGACCGCATGATGGCCGACCCCGCCTTCTGGAGCGTCATGCGCACGCACTGGTACGCCCTGGCCTCGTCCCTGACCACGGGGGACTCCATCTTCGCGGTCATCGACCGCCTCATCGACGGGCTCACCCACCCCTCCAGCCGGGACCGCCGCGCGTGGGGCCTGAGCGCGGACACCCTGGCCCTCTCGGCGTCCGCGAAGGCGTGGCTGCGTGCCCGCATCGCGTGGATCAGTGAGCAGTTCACCCCCGAGACGCCGCCCGTGCCGGACACCACCGCACCCGACGCGCCCAGCGGGCTCGTGGAGTCCGCGGTCACCCCCACCAGCGCCACCCTCACCTGGTACGCGGTGCCCGACGCCGCCTCGTACCGCGTATACGTCAACGGGCTCCTGCGCGCCTCGCCCACCTCCACCGCCACCGCCCTGACCGGGCTCGACCCGGCCACCGAGTACACCGTGACCGTGCGCGCCGTGGACTCCTCCAGCAACGCCTCCGGCGACTCCAACGAGGTCACCTTCACCACCGCTGACGCGCCGATCGGCGGCGGCTCCACCGAGACGTTCGACACCGCCGACGCGCCCGGCTGGCCCGCCGGCTGGACCACCTACCGTGACGCGTCCATCGTCAGCAACCGTGGTCGCCTGTCCGGTTCCGACTACGCAGCCGCCGCCGCCTGGACCAACGGCCCCGACCTCGGCGACTTCGACCTCACCGCCGTCGCGCAGTCCTCCGGCAGCAACCACCTCATCTATTTCGGATCCTCCCCGGACCCCGCGACGTACTACGTGCCCGACAACGGTTACACGCTCGTCCTCGACGTGTTCTCCTCCGGCAGCCGCGTCTACAGCATGCGCATCAACCGCGCATCGTCCGCCAACCGGCAGTCCATCGCCTTCGCCGAACACCCCACCCAGGTCGAGACCAGCACCGGCTGGAACGTCCGCTTCAAGCGCGCCGGCGCCACCCTCGCCGCCAAGGTGTGGGTCGTCGGCACCGCCGAACCCGACGCGTGGGACATCACCGTCACCGACACCAACCCCCTCACCTTCGCCGGGCACGTGTGGCTCGCCGAAGAGGGCGCAGGCGGCGTCGTCGACGTCGACTCCATCACCGTCACCTGACCCACCAAGCACGGAGGCTGACACATGGTGCGCCAGCGCATCCCCGCAGGAACCAGCACCGCCCCCACCGGCACCGGTGGGGGCGGGGTGACCCTCAAGGCGGTGGAGGACGCCGCCCGCTCCGTGTGGGCCATCGCCCCCTCCGCCGAGTCCGGGCTCACCGCCGTCGCCGCCAACAACAGCACCGACGACACCGCCCGCCTGCAGGCCATCCTCAACTACGTCAAGGCCACCTACGGCGGCGGCGACGTGCACCTGCCGAACAAGACGATGCGCCTGACGTCCACGCTCACCATCCCCTCCCGGGTGCGGGTCCTCGGCACGCAGGCATCCATCCTCAACTTCAGCAGCGCGCCCGACGGCACCGTGTGCGTGTCCGTCAACGACACCGACTTCACCCCCTTCATCGGCGTCGAGATCAACGGCAAGGGCACCGGATCCGGGCAGACCGGCTTGAAGGTCAAGGGCTTCGGGCTGCGGTTCGTGGATGTGCGCGTCGACGGCTTCAAGTGGGGCGTCGACATGTTCGAGTCCGACACGTACATCAACAGCTTCGACCACTGCGTGTTCGTCTCCTGCCAGCTCATCTTGCAGATCGACCTCGGCGACGCCTGGTCCTCGCATGGTCGGCAGGCAGGCAACTCCGGTGAGCGCACCACGTTCCTCGACTGCACGTTCGCCAACAGCGACGACGTGTACTTCTCCTCCGGCTCGGGGGCGGGCCTGCATTTCGTGGGCTGCTCCTTCGACTTCGTCGGGCGCCTCGGATCCCAGTGGGACTCCCACGCCTTCTTCGACTCGTGCCACTTCGAGTTCAACGGCGGCACCTACGACCACGCCTTCCGGCTGCGCGGCTACTCCCGCCTCACCATCGGCGACTCCAACTTCATCTGCGGCGGCAACCTGCACCACCTCGTGTGGACCGACGAAGCACCCGGCACCGTCGGTGGCGGGCGAGCCCACGTCTCCGGCTCCCACACCTACCACCCGCAGACCCCCGCCGCTCAGGCCGCCGGCGCCCTGCGCGCCGACTTCTCCGAGTGGCGCTTCGCCGTGCCCACCGGAGCCACCAGCGTCACCGTCTCCTCCTTCCTCATCTCCTCGTGGTCCACCACCCGCGTGCAGCCCGTCGCGGTCGGCACCACCCCCGAGGCGGACGTGCGCGCCCGCGTCAGTGCCATCGACCCGTTCGCCGGCACCGCCACCATCACCCTCTCCGCACCCGCCCCCGCAGGGACCGTGCTCGAGGTCAGCTTCTAGGAGGACGCATGGCCACCGCCACCGACCGCGGCTGGGCCCACCCGCCCGTGCGGCGCACCGTGCGGGTGCCGTGCGCCGGCATCCCGCTGAACCTGCACCCCGACGTCGCGCCCCTCTTCGCCGAGCTCATCCGGCGCGTGGAGGCGCTCAAGGGCCCCGGCTGGATGGTCTCGGCCGGCGGCTACAACTTCCGGCCCGTGCGCGGCTACGAGGAGCGCTACCGCCAGACCAAGTCCGCCGAGCTGCTCTCCGAGCACTCCTGGGCCCTGGCGGCCGACTTCCGCGCTGGCAGCAACCCGCAGCGCGCCAACGGCCCGAGCGACATGCCCGCGGACATCGTCGCCACCTGCCGGGCCATCTCGCCGCACCTCGTGTGGGGCGGCACCTGGTCCGGCTCGCGCCGCGACCCCATGCACTTCGAGTACGTCGGCACCCCCGCCCAGGCCCGCGCTGACGTCGCGCGCCTGACGCACCCCCCCGAGCACCAGGAGGACGACGACATGACCGAGGACGAGCGCAAGCTCCTGCGCGAGACGCACGCGATGGCCCGGCACTTGCTCAAGCAGGAGGGCTTCGACTTCGACCCCAAGACGCTCGAGGTCAAGCAGACCGGCTTCGACTGGCTGCTCGGCCGCCGGCGCGACGGCGTGCCCCGCTCCCTGACCGAGGCCGTCGGCGACATCGGCAAGAAGCTGGGGGTCTGGTCGTGAGCGTGCTGACCACCGCCCGGTTCTGGGAGGCCGCCGCCGAGCGCGCCGTGAAGACCAGCGCCCAGGCCGCGCTCCTGGTGCTCGGCGCCGACCAGGTCAACGCCCTGGACGCTTCCTGGTCCGACGTGGGCGGCTTCGCCCTCGGCGGCCTGGTCCTGTCCCTGCTGACCTCCCTGGCCTCCCTGGGCCTGGGGGGCGCCGGGCCTTCGGCGATCGAGGCCGAACAGCTCGTCGAGCCCGGCCGGCACTCCACCGGCGAGCTCGACGCCTGACCAGCACCACCTGCACCACCTGCAGCACCTGCGCCCCCGTCCCCCGTCAGGGGGGCGGGGGCGCTTCGTGCGTGCCCGGCAGCGTCAGGACGACGCCAGGGCCCCCGCGAACGCCAGCAGGGGCACCACGACGAACACCAGCCACACCAGCGCCCACACGCCCGTGACGGCCCACGAGACGACCAGGGCGGCCGTCGACAGGCCCTGCGAGGGGGTGTTCTTGCGGGTGACGTGCCCGACGACGATGCCGGCCAGCGACGTCGCGCCAGCGGTGAAGACGCCCAGGATGCCCAGCACCAGCGCGATCGTGGCGGGGGTGTCCGTGGCCACCCGCTGCACCGGGGCGGGCGGGTACGGCTCGTGCGTCATGCTCGGCTCCTGGGGGCTGTGGCGGCTGGTGGTGCATCGTCACACCAGCCGCCGGTGTTACCGCCGCGCGTGGGCGCCGCCGGCCCGCTCAGGCGGTGGCGCCCCACACGGCCTTGCGCAGCGCGTTGTCGGGGACCGCGGTGTACCTGGCGGTGGTCTCCGGCTTGGAGTGCCCCAGCAGCTCCTGCACGGCGCGCAGGTCGCGGTCCACAGCGTAGGCCCGTGAGGCGAAGCGGTGCCGCAGGGTGTGCGCGGTCCAGCCGGCGCCGAGGTGCTTGGCCAGCAGGTGCCCGACGCGGTCGGCGGACAGGTGCCCGTTGATCTTGCCAGGGAAGATGAAGCCCTCGCCCTGGTCGAGCTGCACCGCGGCCAGCCGCTCGGCCAGCTCCGGGTGCAGCGGCACCAGGCGCACGCGCCCGCCCTTGCCGTGCACGCGCAGGGAGAAGCCGTCGGCCTCGACCACGATGTCCTTGGTGTGCACCCGCGCGACCTCGCCGCGGCGCAGGCCGGCGTAGGCGGCCAGCATGAGCATGGTGACCTCGCGGGGGGCGGCGGTGGCCAGCGCGGCGTCCAGGGCCGTCTGGGGGGTCGGGCGTGGGTGGGCGCGGGGGATCGTCACCGCGCGCAGGTGGATGGAGGGATCGCGCAGGACGTGCTCGAAACGCACCGCCCAGCCGTAGAAGCCGCGCACCGCGGCGCGGGCGGACTTGCGGGTCTCCGGGGACCAGCCGGGCATGGCCATGAAGGCGATCAGGTCGTCCGGGGTCAGCTTGAAGGGGTCGGTTTCCGGGTGGCGCAGAGCCAGGTTGCGCAGGTAGTGGCGGCGCAGCCGGATGGTTCCAGCTGCGACGTTGCCGGCGGCGAGCCACTGCGTGTAGAGCCCGATCGCGCCGTTCCAGGTGGTCATGTGACCGTGTGTAGTCAAGCTCTCACGCGGCTGCAGCGAGTGACCTACGCTGCGGTACGCTGACCTGCGAAGGTAGGTACACGGCAGGTTGTTGGTTCGAGTCCAACTGCGGGAGCTCCTCGAGGGGGCGTGCGCACGCACGCCCCCTCCGTCGTCCCCGGCCCCTGCGGGGCCGCGCCCCCGTGGAGGTGCCGGCCGTGCCCGTCCGCCGCACCAGCGCCCCGGCGGCGATCCTCGTGCCGCTGCTCGTGCTCGTGCTGGCCGTGCTGCTGTGGCGGGCGCTGAGCGGTCCTGCCCCCGGCGGGCCCGCCGGCACCTCCGACCCGGGCGGGCGCGCCGCGCCCACCGGCGGCGCCGCGCAGGCGCTGCGGGCCCTGCCCGTGCGCGAGGCCGACACCGGCGCCGGCTACCAGCGCACCCGCTTCGGGGAGAGCTGGGCGGACGTGGACGGCAACGGCTGCCGCACCCGCGACGACGTCCTGCGCCGCGACCTCGAGGACGTGCGCCTGGACGGCGACGGCTGCACCGTGCTGTCCGGCACGCTGGACGACCCCTACTCCGGCCGCGAGATCCCCTTCCGGCGCGGGCCCGCCACGAGCTCGGACGTGCAGGTCGACCACGTCGTGGCGCTGGCCGCGGCCTGGCGCACCGGCGCGCGCGCCTGGAGCGCCGAGGAGCGCGTCGAGTTCGCCAACGACCCCCTGGAGCTGCTGGCCGTGGACGGCCCGCTGAACTCCGCCAAGGGCGACGACGACGCCTCGCAGTGGCTGCCGCCGCTGGGCGCGTGCGAGTACGTCGCCCGGCAGGTGGCCGTCAAGAGCGCCTGGGGGCTGTGGGTCACGCCCGCCGAGCGCACGGCGATGGCCGACGTGCTGGCCGGCTGCCCCGGTCAGGAGCTGCCCGCGCGCTGAGGGCTCCGGGCCGGGGCCCGGAGCACCGCTCCCGCGGTGGCGTCCCGGCCCGGCGGGCGCGCCGGGGTGGCAGGCTGCGGGCGTGGGCACGGGCGTGGGCGCGGGCGAGGAGGCGGGTGCGGTGCTGGCGCGCGTCGAGCAGTGGCTCGCCGCCGGCGGCGCCGTGGCCCTGGCCACCGTGGTGCGCCCGGCGCGGGTGGAGCCCTCGCCGCACCCGCAGCGCCCGGAGCACCTGGAGCCGCGCCCGGCGGGCACCGTCCTGGCGCTCGGCCCGCGCGGGGAGGTCGCCGGCGCCCTGCCGTGCCGCTGCGCGCAGCCGGCGGCGCTGGAGCTGGCCCGCCGCGTGCTGGCCGGTGCTGCGCCGGTGCTGCGGCGGTGCTCCGGGGCGTGCGCCCGCCGGCCGCCGTGCGCGGTGGGCCCGGAGGTCTTCGTCGAGCGGGTGGACCGCTCCAACGCCAACCTCGTGCGCTCGGCCGCGGCCTCGGTGCGGGCGGGGGAGGCGGTGGCGGTGGCCACCGTGGTCGCCGCGCCGGACCCCGCGGCCCTGGGTCGGCACCTGCTGCTGTGGCCGGCGCGGCGGGCCGGCTCGCTGGGCCCGGCCGAGCTCGACGACGCGGTCGCCCGGGCGGCGCGGGAGCTGCTGCGCGCCGGTACCAGCGGCGCGGTGCGCGTGAGCGGTGCGGTGGAGGTGTTCGTCGCCGCCCACCCGCACCGGGCGCTGCCGCGGGCGGTGCCCGCCGCGACCACCGCGACGACCACGACGGCGGGCACCGCGGCGACCACGACGGCGGGCACCGCGGCGACCACCGCCGCGGCACCGGTTTGAACGCGGGCGGGTGCTGCGCCTACAGTGCGCGGCAGACCATCCAGAGCGGTTGAGAGACCTGGCTCGACGACGCCGCAGCAACCCCCCGGGAACGGGCGAGGGTGCTCCCGCCAGGCCGATGGAGGAGAACGTGAACCCCAAGCCCCACGTGGCGGTCCTGCGGCGCGTCGTCGACCTGTGCCGCACCTGCTCCGCCGGCTGTCGCTGACCGACGGCCACCGCCGGGCGCCCGCGCCCGGCCCCGCGCCGCTCCCCGCACCGGGCGAGGCCCGGTGCCGCCGCGCGCCCGCGCACCCACCGCCGCCCCTCCCAGCCAGGAGCCCCCCTTGCGCACCCGCACGCCGCTGCTCGCCGTCCCCGCCCTGCTGACCCTCCTCGCCACCGCCGCGTGCGGAGGTGGCGACGGCGGTGGTGGCGGCTCGGCCGCCGGGGGCGGGCAGCCGCGCCCCGGCGGGGACCTGCGCTTCGCGATCCAGGTCGACTCCGGCTGCATCGACCCCCAGCAGGTCGGCAACAACGACGCGCTGAACATCGGCCGCCAGCTCGTGGACTCCCTGACGGTGCAGGACCCCGCCTCCGGCGAGGTGCGGCCCTGGCTGGCGCAGTCCTGGGAAGTCTCCCCGGACGCGACGACCTTCACCTTCCGCCTGCGCAGCGGCGCCACCTTCAGCGACGGCGCCCCGGTGGACTCGGCGGCCGTGAAGGCCAACCTCGACGGCGTCGTCGCCCTGGGCGCCAAGGCGCAGCTGGGCTCGACGTACCTGGCCGGGTACACCGGCACCCGGACCCCCGACCCGCTCACGGCCGTGGTGACGTTCTCGCAGCCGAGCGCGCAGTTCCTGCAGGCCACCTCGACGATGAGCCTGGGCCTGCTCTCGCCGGCCACCGTGGCCGCCGACCCGGCCACCCGCTGCGACGGCAGCACGCTGGCCGGGTCCGGCCCCTTCACGGTCGGCTCCTACCGCCGCGACGCCGAGGTGGTGCTGGAGAAGCGCGCCGGCTACGACTGGGCGCCCGACGGCGCCGGGCACACCGGCGAGGCCTACCTGGACAGCATCACCTTCCAGGTGGTGCCGGAGTCCAGCGTGCGCACCGGCTCGCTGGCCTCGGACCAGATCGACGCGACGACCTCCATCGCCGCGCAGGACCTGCCGCAGTTCGACCGCGACGGGTTCTGGACCGAGCGCCGCGCGAACCCGGGCATCCCGTACAACTTCTTCCCCAACTCCTCGCGCCCGCTGTTCTCCGACGCGCGCGTGCGGCAGGCGCTGTCGAAGGCCGTCGACCGCGAGGAGGTCGCGAGCATCCTCAACCCCGGCGACGTGGCCGTCTCCTCGGCGCTGTCCGCCTCGACGCCGCTGGCCCCGGACGACTCCGCGCTGCTGGCCCGCGACGTCGACGGCGCCGCCGCGCTGCTGGAGGAGGCCGGCTGGAGGGAGGGCCCCGACGGCGTGCGCGTCAAGGACGGCCAGCGCCTGACGTTCACGGTGACGTTCTGGCAGCCGGTCTCGGCGGCGCTGGAGCTGATCCAGCAGCAGGTGCGCGAGGTCGGCATCGACCTGCAGCTGAAGCAGGCCACCGTGGCCGAGCAGCAGGCGCAGCAGGCCTCCGGCGACTACGACGTGCTGCTGTACAACCTCACCCGCTCCGACCCGGACGTGCTGCGCACCGTCTTCGCGCAGAGCGCGCGCAACGTCGCCCAGCGCCCGCGCGGGCCGCTGGACGACCTGCTCGACGGGCAGGCGGGCACCCTGGACGCCGACCGGCGCGGTGAGCTGGTCGCGCAGGCCTCGCAGCAGCTGCTCACCGAGGCGTACTCGATCCCGCTGTTCGAGCTGTCCACCGTCATCGCCGCCAGCGCCGACGTGCACGACCTGGAGTTCGAGGGCTCCTCGCGGCTGTGGTTCCACGACGCCTGGCTGTCCTCGTGAGCGGCGCCCTGCCCGGCTACGTCGCGCGCCGGCTGGGCCAGGCGGTGCTGGTGCTGTGGGCGGCGTTCACGGTGACGTTCGCGGTGCTGTACCTGCTGCCCAGCGACCCGGTCTCGATCATGCTGGCCGGCGGCCAGGGCGGGGAGCAGAGCGACGTCGACCCCGCCCGGGTCGCGGCGCTGCGCGCCGAGCTGGGCCTGGACGACCCGTTGCCCGTGCAGTACGCCGAGGCGCTGTGGCGCACCCTGCACCTGGACCTGGGGTCCTCCGTGCAGAACGGCGCACCGGTCACCACCCTCATCGGCGAGGCGCTGCCGCAGACGGCGCTGCTGGCCGCGGCGGCCTTCGCGCTGGCCGTGCTCCTGGGCACCTCGGTGGCCCTGCTGAGCGCGTGGAGCCGCTCGGCGCGGCTGCGCGCGCTGCTGCTGGCGCTGCCGCCGTTGGGGGTCTCGCTGCCGACGTTCTGGGTGGGCCTGCTGCTGGTGCAGCTGCTCTCCTTCCGCTTCCCGGTCTTCCCCGCCCTCGGCAACGCCGGCGCGGCCAGCCTGGTGCTGCCGGCGGTGACGCTGGCGGTGCCGGTCTCCGCGCTGCTGGCGCAGGTCCTCGCGCGCAGCCTGCGCGGTGCGCTGGCCGAGCCGTACGTGGAGACCGCCCGCGCCAAGGGCGCCTCGCGCGGGCGGGTGCTGCTGCGCCACGCCCTGCGCAACGCGGTGATCCCGACCCTGACCGTCGCCGGGGTCGTGGTGGGCAACCTGCTGGCCGGGGCGGTGGTGGTCGAGACGGTCTTCTCCCGGGTGGGGGTCGGGCGCCTGACGGTCTCGGCCGTCGAGGCGCAGGACATCCCGGTGGTGCAGGGCCTGGTGCTGCTGGCCTCGACGGTGTTCGTGCTCACCAACCTCCTCGTGGACCTGCTGTACCCGGTGCTGGACCCGCGGCTCCGCACGGCCGGCGCGCGCCCGCGCCGCGCCGCCGTGCGCGACCTGGCCGGGAGCGCGGCGTGAGCGCCGTGGACGTGCGCCCCGCGGCGCGCGAGCGCACCGCGCCGGCGCGCCGCCGGGGCGTGCTGCGCCGGCCCGGCCTGGCGCTGGCCGTGCTCGTGCTGGTCGTGGTGGTCGCCTGGGCGCTGGCGCCGGGGCTGTTCACCGGGCAGAGCCCGGTCGAGGGCGTGGCCGCCGACCGGCTGCAGGGCCCTTCCGCCGCGCACCTCTTCGGCACCGACCACCTCGGCCGCGACGTGTACGCGCGCGTCGTGCACGGCGCGCGCCTGACGCTGCAGGCGACCGTGCTGGCGGTGCTCATCGGCCTCGTCGTGGGGACCGCGGTCGGGCTGGTGGCCGGCTGGGCGCGCGGCCTCGTCGACGACGTGGCGATGCGCGCGGTGGACGTGCTGCTGTCCATCCCCGCGCTGCTGCTGTCGATGGCCCTCATCACCGCGCTGGGCTTCGGCACCGTGAAGGTCGCCATCGCGGTCGGCATCGGCACGGTGGCGAACTTCGCCCGCGTCATGCGCGCGGAGGTGCTGCGCGTGAGCTCCTCGCCGTACGTGGAGGCCGCGCGCGCCTCGGGCGTGCGCACCACCGGGGTGCTGCTGCGCCACGTGCTGCCCAACGCCGCCGGCCCGGTGCTGGCGCTGTCCGCGCTGGAGTTCGGGGTGGCGGTGCTGGCCGTCTCCGCCCTGAGCTTCCTGGGCTTCGGCGCCCCGCCGCCGGCCCCGGAGTGGGGTTCGCTCGTCTCCGGCGGGCGCGACTACCTGGCCACCTCGTGGTGGCTGACGACCCTGCCCGGGCTGGTCGTGGCGGCCGTGGTGCTGTCCGCGAACCGCGTCGCCCGGGCCCTGGAGGGGGGGACCGCCTCGTGAGCTCCACCGCGGCGCAGCCGCTGCTGAGCGTGCGCGACCTGCGCGTGTCCTACGCCGCCGGCGGCGCCCGGCGCGAGGTGGTGCACGGCGCCTCCTTCGACGTGCTGCCCGGCGAGGTCGTCGCCGTGGTCGGCGAGTCCGGTTCCGGCAAGAGCACCACCGCGCACGCCGTGGTGGGGCTGCTGCCGGCCGGCGGTTCCGTCGACGGCGGCTCGGTGCTGCTGGAGGGCCGGGAGCTGGTGGGGCTGCCCGAGCGCGCGTGGCGCTCGGTGCGCGGCGCGCGCATCGGCCTGGTGCCGCAGGACCCCACCCTGTCGCTGAACCCCGTCGAGCGCGTGGGCGACCAGGTCGCCGAGGCCCTCGTGGTGCACGGCCTGGCGCGCGGCGCGGCCGCGCGCGCCCGGGCGGTGGAGCTGCTCACGGCCGCGGGGCTGCCCGACGCGGCCGTGCGCGCGCGCCAGCACCCCGGCGAGCTGTCGGGGGGGATGCGCCAGCGCGTGCTCATCGCCGTGGGCCTGGCCGCCGGCCCGCGCCTGCTGGTGGCCGACGAGCCCACCAGCGCCCTGGACGTCACGGTGCAGCGGCAGGTGCTCGACCACCTGGAGCACCTGACCCGCGAGGCGGGCACCGCGGTGCTGTTCATCACCCACGACCTGGCCGTGGCCGCCGACCGCGCCTCGCGCGTGGTCGTCATGTCCGGCGGCGAGGTCGTCGAGGTGGGCACCGCGCAGCAGGTCCTCACCGAGCCGCGCCACCCGTACACGCGCGCGCTGCTGGCGGCCGCACCCAGCCTGACGAGCGCGCGCCTGCGCGCCCGCCCGCGCCCCGCCCCGCCGGCCCTCGTCGCCACCCCCGTCGCCACCCCCGCCGCCCCGCCCGCGCCCGAGCAGCGCGCGCAGCCGGCCGGCCCGCTCGTGGAGGTGCGCTCCCTCGTCAAGCGCTTCGCGCTGCCCGGCCGCGGCCGGCAGCAGACCGCGGTGGCGGGGGTGGGCTTCACCCTCGAGCGCGGCGAGACGCTGGCGCTGGTGGGGGAGTCCGGCTCGGGCAAGACCACCACCGCCCGCCTGGTGCTGGGCCTGGAGCGCCCCACCTCCGGCGAGGTGCTCTTCGACGGCGTGGGCACCGGCGGCCTGCGCGGGGCGCGCTGGCGCGCGCTGCGCCGGCGGATGCAGCTGGTGTACCAGAACCCCTACGCCTCGCTGGACCCGCGCGTGGCGGTGGGCGAGACCGTCGCCGAGCCGCTGCGCGCCTTCGGCGTGGGCGACCGCGCCTCGCGCGCGCGCCGCGCCGCGCAGCTGCTGGACCAGGTGCGCCTGCCCGCCGACGTGCTGCGGCGCAGGCCCGCGGAGCTGTCCGGCGGGCAGCGCCAGCGCGTCGCGATCGCCCGCGCCCTGGCGCTCGAGCCGGACCTGGTGGTGTGCGACGAGCCGGTCTCGGCCCTGGACGTCTCGGTGCAGGCGCAGATCCTCGAGCTGCTCGTGCAGCTGCAGGCCGACCACGGCCTGAGCTACCTGTTCATCTCCCACGACCTCGCCGTGGTGCGCCAGGTCAGCGACCGCGTCGGGGTGATGCGCCGCGGGGAGCTGGTCGAGCTCGCCGCGACGGAGCAGGTGTTCACCGCCCCGCAGCACCCGTACACCGTCGAGCTGCTGGATGCGATCCCCGGCCGGCGCGCGCTGGAGGACGTCTCGTGACCGCCGCACCGGGCGAGCTGGTGGTGCGGGTGGTGGGGGTGCGCGACGAGCTGGCGCGCCCGCTGTTCGAGGACCTCGCGCGCGAGTACGGCGCCCGCTACGGCGGCACGCCCGAGCAGGTGCGCGGGGAGCTCGAGCGCCACCCCGCCGAGGAGTTCGACGAGCCCGACGGGGTGCTGCTCCTGCTGCTGGAGGACGGCGCGCCCGTCGCCGGCGGCGCGTACCGCCGCTACGACGAGGGCACCGCGGAGCTGAAGCGGATCTGGACGCACCGCGAGCACCGCCGCCGCGGGCTGGGCCGGCGCGTGCTGACCGAGCTGGAGGCGCGCGCCCTCGCGGCCGGCTACTCGCGCCTGTACCTGACCACCGGGCCGCGCCAGCCCGAGGCGCGCGGGCTGTACCTGCGCGCCGGTTTCCGGCCGCTGTTCGACCTCGACGCGGACCCGGAGAGCGTCGGGCGCCTGCCGTTCACCAAGGACCTGCCCGCGGCCGCCGACCCGCGCTGAACCGCCCGCGCTGAACCGCCCGCGCACCCGCCGCGAGGACGGCGCCCCCGACCGCACTCCCTTGACTCCGACTCAAACGAGGAGCAGCATCGGGTGGTGACGGAGGCACCGCGCAGCCACCGGACCGGGCGGCGAGCGCGATCCGTCGAGCGCACGCGGGAGGCGATCGTCACGGCCGCGGCCGAGGCGTTCCTGGCCCGCCCCTACGACGAGGTCCGCCTCGTCGACGTCGCCCGGGCGGCGGGCGTCACCCAGCAGACCCTGATCAACCACGTGGAGTCCAAGGAGAACCTGCTCCTGGTGGCGATGCTGCACCTGGGGCAGGAACTGCTCGCGCAACGCGGTCCCATCGCCCCGGGCGACGCCGCCGGGGCCGTGCGCGCCCTCGTGGCGCAGTACGAGCGCTACGGCGACGCCAACGTGCGGTTCCTCGCGCTGGAACCGCGCCTGCCCGCCCTGGCCGGGGCGCTGCGGCACGCGCGCGCCGAGCACACCCGCTGGCTGGAGGGGGTGTTCGGCGCGCACCTGCCGGTCGGAGCCGCGCCGCGGCGGCGGGCCCTGGCGGCGCTGTACGCCGTCACCGACGTCGGCACGTGGAAGCTGCTGCGCCGCGACCTCGGGCACTCCCGCGCGACGACGAGCGCGGTCCTGCTCTCCATGCTCCGCGCCGTCCTGACGACGGGCGGTGACCACCGGGAGGAACCGTGAAGGTCTTGGCAGCCCTCTGGGACGGCGGGGGCACCGTCCCCGCCGAGCTCGGCGTCGTGCGCCGCCTGCGTGAGCGCGGGCACGACGTCACCGTCCTGGCCGACCCGCCGCTCGAACCGGGTGCCACCCGGGTGGGGGCGGCGTACCGGTGCTGGACGCGCGCGCCGTTCCGGCGCACCGACGCGCGAGAGGACGACTGCTTCCGCGACTGGGAGTGCCGAACCCCGCTGGGGCAGTTCACCCGCGTCCGCGACCGCCTCGTCACCGGCCCGGCCGCGGCGTTCGCCGCCGACGTGCGCGAGCAGCTGGCCGCCGAACCCGTCGACGCGGCGGTCGTCAGCGGCGTCCTGCTCGGCGCCCTGGCCGGCGCCGAGTCGGAGGGCGTGCCGACCGCAGCGCTGTGCCCGAACGTCTACAGCCGGCCGGCACCGGGGGTGCCACCGCTGGGGATGGGCCTGCAGCCCGCCCGCGGACCGGTGGGGCGGGTGCGCGACGCCGTCCTCAACGGGCTGGTCAGCCGCCTGTGGAACGGTGGGCTGGCCGACCTGAACGCCGCCCGCGCCGGGATCGGCCTGGACCCCCTGCAGGACGTGTGGCAGAGCTGGGACCGCGCCGCCCGCGTCCTGGTCCTCACCGACCCGGCCTTCGACCTGCCCGCCCGGTTGCCGGAGAACGTGCGCTGCACCGGCACGCTCCCGGACGACCCGCCGTGGGTGCAGCCGTACCGGCCCCCCGCGGGGGACGCACCGCTGGTGGTGGCGAACCTCTCCAGCGTCTACGCGCGCGGGCAGGAGGACGTGCTGCGCCGCATCGTGGAGGCGCTGGGCTCGCTGCCCGTGCGCGGCGTGGTGACGACCGGGCCCGCCGTGGACCCGGCGGCGTTCGCGGGTGCGCCGGGGGTCGACGTCGTGCGCTCGGCCCCGCACGCCGAGCTGTTCCCGCGGGCGGCCGCGGTCGTCACCCACGCCGGGCACAGCACCCTGCTGAAGGCGCTGGCGGCAGGGGTGCCGGTGCTGTGCCTGCCGATGGGGCGCGACCAGCACGACAACGTCGTGCGCGCCGCCCGCCACGGCGCGGCGCTCGGCCTGCGCCGCAGCGCCTCGCCCGCGGCGATCGCGGCGGGCGTGCGCCGGCTGCTGGAGGAACCGGCGTTCGGCCGGGCCGCCCGCGCGTTCGGGGAGGGCGTCCGCGCCCGGGCGGCCTCCCCGCTGCTGCTGGAGGAACTGGAGTCGCTGCCGCGCCACGCGCGCCGGGCGGCGTGAGGAGGGAACCGTGGGAACGATCGACGCCACCGCGTCGCGCGCCTTCGCCCGCACCGCCATGGCGGTGCGCCCGGGCTCGACCGGGAGCCGGGTGCTCTCGGCCGCCTTCCGCGGGCACGTGCGCCTGTACCGGGCGACCGGCGGGCGCATCGGCGCTCGCATGGACACCGCCGTGCTGTGCCTGCTCACGACCACCGGCCGGGTCTCCGGCGCACCGCGCACCCACGTCCTGGGGTGCGTGCTCGACGGCGAGCACCTCGCCGTCGTCGCCAGCAACAGCGGCAGCCCGGAGCACCCGCAGTGGTACCGCAACCTCGTCGCGGAGCCGCGGGTTCGCGTCCAGATCGGTCCCCGCGCCTTCACCGCCGTGGCGCGCACCACGTCGGGGCAGGAGCGGGAGCGGCTGTGGCGCCGGGCCCTCGACACCGCGGGCATCCTGGAGGACTACCAGCGCAGGACGACCCGGCAGCTGCCCGTCGTGCTGCTCGAACCCGTCGACGCGCGGGGCGCGGAGGTGGTGGCCGCGCTGGCGGAGCCGGTCACCGGGTCCGCGGGGGTGCAGCGCGCGCTCGTCGCCGCCTCCACCGTCCAGCTCGCCGCCCAGCTCGCGGGGCAGGTCCTGGCCCTGCGCCGGGGTGCGGCGTTCGACGTGGCGCTGCTGCGCTGGCGCGGGCGTCCCGAGCGCATCGGGCGGGACTCCTGGCTGTACGGCACGGGGTTCTCCGCGCCCGTGCCGATGATGGTGCTGCAGGCGGTGAGCACCGTCCGACTGGCGCGCGCCCCCCAGCCGGTGGCGGCCCGTGCCCTGGGCGTGCTCGGGACCGTCATGGTGCTGGGATACGTCGTCGAGCGCGAGACGCGCGCGGTGCTCCGCCCCGCCGGCCGCGACCCGGTCGCCACCCCGGTCGTCGCGACCTGCCTCGCCACGGCCGCGGTCATGGCCCGTTGGGGACGCCGCGCCGCCACCCGCGGGTGAGGGAGCGGTGCGCCGCCCCGGCGGAGGGGACCGGGGCGGCGCACCGGCGCGGCGGGAGCCGGTGCCCGCCGGTGTCCGCCGGTGTCCGCCGGTGTCCGCCGGTGCTCGCCTAGGCGCGCGCCAGCGCCCACGCGGCCCAGGTGCGGGTGTCCGCCACGTCGCGGTGCAGCTGCTCGACGAGGTCGGCGGAGCCGGAGAAGCGGCGCTGCGGGCGCAGCCGCACGTGCAGGCGCACCAGCACCTCCCGGCCGTAGAGGTCGCCGGAGAAGTCCAGCAGGTGCGCTTCCAGCAGCCGGGCGCCCTCGCGCCCGTAGTAGGTGGGCCGGTGACCCACCGACACCGCCGCCACGTGCACGTCCTGACCGACCTGCACGGTGCCGGCCCACACGCCGTCGCGCAGGCCGTGCGCGGGCACGGCGACGTTGGCGGTGGGGAAGCCCAGGGTGCGGCCGCGCGCGTCGCCGTGCTCGACGACCCCGGCGACCTCCAGAACCGGTTCCGGCCCGCCCGCCCGGGGCTGCGGCAGGTCGTTGCCGGCCGGTCGGGCGCCCGGCAGGTGCCCGGTGCCCGGCAGGTGCCCACGACCCGCTGACTGCTCCTCCACGGTGCCTCCCTCGTCCCGGCGGCCGGTCCCCGGCCCGCCGCGCTGCCCGGCCCCGGGGTCCGGGGTCCGGTCGTCCTCCGCAGGAACCCCCCGCGCGCGCGGGAGCTTCCCGGGTGGCGGGCAGGTGCCCGCCACCCCGCGGCCGTCACTGCGTCTTGGGCAGCCCGGGCGGGTTGACCTGGGACGCCGGCAGCGCCTCGTCGCCGAGGTTCCAGCGCTCCAGGGTCTTCGCGTAGGCGCCCTCGGCGATGAGGTGGTCGATCGCCTCGGCCAGGGCCTGCACGAGCCCGTTGCCCTTCTGCGTGGTCGCGGCGATGTCGGCCTGGATCGTGCCACCGCCGGGCACCAGGCCGACGATCTTCGTGTCGCCGGCCACCAGGGCGTGGTAGGCGGCGGTGGGGTTGGGGCCGAAGGCCGCCTGGATGCGCCCGGACTTCAGGGCCAGGTAGGTGTCGGAGGCCTGCTGGTAGTACTGGATCTCCACCGGCTCGCGTCCGGCCGCGCGGTTCTGCGCGTCCCAGTCGAGCAGCACCTTCTCCTGGTTGGTGCCCGAGCCCACCGAGACGGTCAGGCCCGCGACGTCCTCGGGTCCCTCGATGGCGGTGATGTCGGAGTCCACCGGCACCTCCCACGCCAGCGTGTCGACGCGGTAGGAGGCGAAGTCGTACTTCTCCTTGCGCTCCTCGGTGACGGTGATGTTCGAGAACCCGACGTCGTACTGCCCGGACTCGATGGACAGGAACAGGTTCTCCCAGGACGTGGTCCGCACGTCGGGCTCGAGGTCGAGCACCTGCGCCACGAGCAGCGCCAGGTCCGGCTCGATCCCGATGACCGTCTCGTCGTCGTCGGCGCGGAAGCTCAGCGGCGGGTTGCCGTTGCCGGTGGTGCCGATGACGAGCGTGCCGCGCTCGCGGATCGCCTGCGGGACCTTCGCCGCGATCGCGGGCGCGGCCGCCACGGTGAGACGGCCGGGCTGCGCGGCGCTGGTGTCCACCCCGCCGTCGGCGGTGGCCGGCGCGGCCGCGGCGTCGGCGGCCGGGTCGGCGGGGGTGCCGCACGCGGACAGCGCCAGCGGCGCGGCGGCGAGGGCGGCGAGCAGGGAACGGCGGCTGAGCAAGGGTTTCTCCTCGGGGTGGGCGCGGACCGGCCCGGGCGGCCGGGCCGGTGGGGCGCCCCGGCGGTGCCGGAGCGCGGTGGGACGGTTCAGAGGACCTTCGCGAGGAAGGCGCGGGTGCGCTCGTGCCGGGGGGAGTCCAGGACCTCCCGGGCCGCCCCCTCCTCCACGACGACGCCCTCGTGCAGGAACAGCACGCGGTCGGCGACCTCGCGGGCGAAGCCGATCTCGTGCGTGACGACGACCATCGTGGTGCCGGCCGCGGCGAGGTCGCGGATGACGTCGAGCACCTCGCCGACCAGTTCGGGGTCCAGCGCGGAGGTGGGTTCGTCGAAGAGGACCAGCGAGGGCCGCAGCGCCAGGGCGCGGGCGATCGCCACGCGCTGCTGCTGCCCGCCGGACAGGCGGCGCGGGTACTCGTCCTCCTTGCCGGCCAGCCCGACGCGCGCCAGCAGCGCCCGGGCCTCGGGCAGCACCTCCGCGCGTCGGCGGCGCTGCGCCGACAGCGGCGCCTCCAGGACGTTCTCCAGGACGGTCAGGTGGGGGAAGAGGTTGAACTGCTGGAAGACGAAGCCGATGCCGGAGCGCTGGCGCAGCACCTCGCGCTCGTGCAGCTCGCGCAGGTGCGCGCCGGCCCGGCGGTAGCCGATGAGCTCGCCGCCGACCTCCACGACGCCGGCGTCCACCTTCTCCAGGTGGTTGATCGTGCGCAGCAGGGTGGACTTGCCCGACCCGGAGGCGCCCAGGACGACGGTCACGGTGCCGGCCTCCACGGTCAGGTCGACGCCGCGCAGCACCTCCACGGCGCCGAAGCGCTTGTGCACGCCGCGCAGGCGCACGACGGGCTGCTCGGCCACGGTGCCCACCGCGCTCACCGCGCCACCCCCGCGCCCCGGCGCGCCCCGGCGGCGCGCAGCGACCGGGCCAGGCGCAGCAGCGACGGCTCCTCGTGCCGGCTGCTGCCGCGGCCGTAGCGGCGCTCCACCGCCCACTGCGCGACGGACAGCACGGTCGTCAGCGCGAAGTACCACACGGCCGCCACGAGCAGCAGCGGGATCACCTGACCGGTGCGGTTGTAGACGACCTGCACCTGGTAGAAGAGCTCCGGCAGCGCCATGACGTAGACCACCGAGGTGCCCTTGAGCAGCCCGATCACCTCGTTGCCCGTGGTGGGCACGATGACGCGCAGCGCCTGCGGCAGCTGGATGCGCCAGAACTGCCGCGCGCGCGGGATGCCCAGCGCCGCCGCCGCCTCGCGCTGGCCGGGGTCGACCGCCAGGAACCCCGAGCGCACGATCTCCGCGCAGTACGCGGCCTGGTGCAGGCCCAGCCCCAGGAACGCCGCGGTGACCGGGCCGACGAGGTCCTGGGTGGGGACGCTGACGAACTGCGGGCCGAACGGCACGCCCAGGCCGATGCGGTCGTAGAGGATCGCCAGGTTGTACCAGAACAGCAGCTGCAGGATCAGCGGCACCGAGCGGAAGACGCTGATGTAGGTGAAGCTGACGGCCTTGAGCAGCGGGTTCGACGACATCCGCATCAACGCCAGCACCGTGCCCAGCGCGAGCCCGATCACCGTGCCGACGACCGTGAGCTGCACGGTCAGCCACAGCGACTCCAGGATCGTCGCGGAGAACAGGAACTCGCCCACGGTCGGCCAGTCCCACGCGGGGTTCGTCACCAGGGCGTTGACGGCCATGGCGGCCAGCACCGCCACGACGGCGGTGGCCAGCCAGCGCCACGGGTGGCGCGCGGGCAGGACGCGCACGGCCGGCGCGGGGGCGGCGGGCGGTGGTGCGGACCGCGCACCGGGCGCGGTGGGGGTGGGGATCGTCACGGGTGCTTCCTCGGGCAGGGGCCGCTCGGGCGGCGGGTGAGGGGGCGCGGGCGCGCGGGTGCTGGCGCCCCGGTCGGTCCCGGAGCGTCAGCGCGCCACGGGCGCGCGGGAGGCGCCGCGGCGGTGGGGGCGGTGCGGGGAGGGTGTGCTGCGCTCAGGCGCGACAGGCCGCCGAGGCCACGCGGCCGAGGTCGACGTGGCGGCGCTGCACGAAGGACGCGGCGCGGGCGGTGCGGGTCATGCTCGACTCCCATCGGTCCTGGCGGAAGCACCCGCGCCCGAGTTCCCTCGGGGGGTTGCTGCGGCGTCGACGAGCCAGGTCTCTCAGCCGCTCTGGATGGACGAGGAGAAACTACCGCACCCGGCGGGGTGTTGTCGATCTCCTGCGGCGGAACGCGTCCGCGCGCCGGTGCGCGAACGCCCCGGCGGCCGGCGTGGTGCCGGCCGCCGGGGCGCTCGGGGCCCGGGTCAGCGCCGGGTCAGCGCCGGGTCAGCGCCGGGTCAGCGGTGCGCGCAGGCCCAGGTGCTCGCGCAGCGTCGTGCCCACGTACTCGGTGGGGTACGCGCCGCGGTCCTGCAGCGCGGGCACGAGCTGCTCGACGATGTCGTCCAGCCCGCTGGGCACCAGGAACGGGGTGATGTTGAACCCGCTGCTGGCGCCCGTGCGCACCCAGCGCGTCAGCTCGTCGGCCAGCTGCGAGGCGGTGCCGGCGAAACCGCGCTGGGTGGAGTTGTGGATGACCAGCTCGCGCAGCGAGTACTTGTTCTCCTCCGCCACGGCCCGCCACTGCTGCGCGATGGCGCGCGGGTCGTGGCCCTGGCGCGCGGCCCCGCGGGTGCCGTCGATGTCCTCGATCACCGGGTCGTGGGCCGGCAGCGGGCCGTCGGGGTCGTAGCCGGAGAGGTCCTCGCCCCACACCTGCCCCACGAGCGAGAGCGCCGTGGCGGGGGTGACCTGGTTCTCCAGCACCCAGCGGGCCTTCTCCTCCGCGTCCGCCTCGCTGTCGCCGACGACGATCTGCGTGCCGGGCAGGATGAGCACGTCGTCCTCCGGGCGCCCGGCGGCCACGACGCGCCGGCGCACGTCGTCGGCGAACTCCAGCGCGTCGGCGTGGTCGGTGCCGTGCCGGGAGAAGATGACGTCCGCGGAGCGCGCGGCGAAGTCGCGCCCGGCGGGGGAGTCGCCCGCCTGGAAGATCACCGGGTGACCCTGGGGGCTGCGCGGGACGGTGGGGCGGATCTCCACGTCGAACAGCCGGTCCTCGTGGGCGACCGGCGTGAACGCCCCGCCGTCCCAGCTGTCCCACACGCGCCGGGCGAGGGTGACGAACCGCTCGGCGCGCTCGTAGCGGTCGGCGTGGTCCAGGTACCCGCCGCGGCGGAAGTTCGCGCCCGTCCAGGCGTTGTCCGTGGTGACCACGTTCCAGGCCGCGCGCCCGCCGGAGAGCACGTCGAGGGAGGCCAGGCGCCGCGCGAGGTCGGCCGGGTCGTTGTACGTGGTGTTCTGCGTGGCGACCAACCCGATGCGCTCGGTGAGCCCGGCCAGGGTCGCCAGCTCGGTCAGCGCGTCGGGGCGGCCCACGACGTCCAGGTCGTGGATCTTCCCGCGCTGCTCGCGCAGGCGCAGCCCCTCGCCGAGGAAGAACGCGTCGAACAGCCCGCGCTCGGCGGTGCGGACCAGCTGCGTGAACGTCGAGCGGTGCATCTGCGAGCCGCTGCGCGGGTCCGACCAGATGGTCGTGTGGTTCACGCCCTGGAAGAACACCCCGAAGTGGACGGTGGCGTTCGGGTAGCGCAGGTCGTCGGTGCTCATCGTCGGCTCCTCAGGCGGTCGCGAAGCGGTTGGCCGGCCGGGTCAGGCCGAGGGTGGAGCGCAGGGTGGAACCGGCGAGGGGGGCCTGCAGCAGGCGCTGGACGCGCAGCGCGGGCAGCGTGGTGCGCACCAGCTGGCGCAGGTCCTCGTCGAGGACCGCCGCGTGCAGCCGCACCCCGTCCACGCGCGCGGACAGGTCGGTGAGGAACCGCGCGAACTGCTCGCCGGAGCCGGTGAAGCGCACGCGCCCGCGCTCGGGCGCCGCCCCGTCGGCGTCCAGGGCGGCGACGCGCTCGGTGGCCGGGGCGGCGTCGGTGTCGAGGGCGAGCTCGACCTCCACGAGCACCAGCGGGCCGCCCCCGGAGCGGCGGGCTGCGTGGTCCCCGGTGAGCACCACGTCCACCTGCGCGTCCGGCAGCGCGCCCTCGGCGGCGAGCACGACGGACTGCCCCTGCGGCGAGCGCGGCACCGTCAGCGGGCCCTTGACCGACCAGCGGCCGGTGTCGACGTCGACGTGGTGCAGGCGGTCGCGGTCCACGTACCGGCCGGTGGCCACGTCGCGCACGACCGCGTCGTCCTCCCAGGAGTCCCACAGCGCCCGCACCGCGCCCACCACGTCGGCCAGTTCCGTGCGCAGGTCCTCCCCGGCGGTGACGGGCAGGCCCACCGCCCGCGCCGCGGCCGGGTCCGCGGTGGCCACGGGGATCCAGCCGGCCCGCCCGTCCGAGGAGTGGTCCAGCGAGGCGATCTGGGCGGCGACGTGGAACGGCTCGGTGTACGTCGTGGCCACCACGGGCACCAGGCCGATGCCCTCGGTCGTGCCGGCCAGGAACGCCGCGCGCTGCACTGCGTCCAGGTGTCCGGCCGGGTTGCGCGGGTCGGGCAGCGGGGAGTCCTCGAACGTCAGCCCCGTCAGGCCCTGCGCCTGCGCGGTGACGGCGAACCCGCGCAGCCGGGCGGGGGAGAAGACCTCCGAGGGCGTGGCGCGCGAGCGCCGCCAGGCCGACGGGTGCCAGCCGCCGCCGTCGACGTCGAGGAACAGGTGGAACGGTCGGGGCACGGTCGGGCTCCTCGGGAGGTGGGTGGGGGTGGTGCGGGGACGCCGCGCCCGTGCGGGGAGCGCGGCGCGGGCGCGCGCGGTGCCCGGCGCGCACGTCGTGCGGGTGGGCGCAGGACCGGCGCCGCGCGTGCGGGGACCGGCGGGGGAGGGTGCGCGTCAGGCGCGACAGGCGGCGCTGGCGAGGCGCGCGAGGTCCACGTGGAGCCTGCGCACGAGGTGGACGAGCGGAGCGGTGGTGGGGCGGGGGTCCGCGGTCTCCACACGTCCTCCCTCGTCCTCGGCGCGGTCGCCGGCCCCGGCAGTGAACTCCACGGCCCTCGGGAGCGTCAAACGGGCGCGGGCCCGGTGCGTCAGGGCGCGCCCGGCGCCCCGTCGGGCCCGGCGGGCTCCGCGGGCGCGGCGGGCTCCGCGGGCGCGGCGGGCTCGGTGGTGGGCAGGCCCGCGGCCCGCCAGGCCGGGAAGCCGCCGTCCACGTGCACCACGTCGGTGAAGCCCGCCGCGAGCAGCCGGGCCGCCACGGGGCCCGAACCGGCGGGCGAGCCGCAGACGACCACGACGGGCTGGTCCCGGCTCGTCAGCTGCGGCAGCGCCGCGCTCCCGCCGAGGTCGAAGCGCTGCTCCACCTCGTCCTTGGCCACGACGACGGCGCCGGGCAGCGCGCCGTTCGCGGCGCGTCCCGCCTCGCTGCGCACGTCGACGAGCAGCGCGCCGGCGGCCACGGCGCGCCCGGCGCTCGCCGCGTCCACGAGCGGCGCCTCGGGCAGGTCCCCGGGCGGGTCCGCGGGTCCGCTCGCGGGGGTGCTGGGGTCGGGGCTGGCGGTCACGGGGTCCTCCGTCGGGTGTACGTGCGCGGGACGGGTGCGCCGGCGCCCCCGGCGGGTGCGCCGGCCGCTCGCCAGGCGGCGGCGAGCAGCTCGTAGGAGCGCAGCCGGTCGGCTGCGCGGTGGGTGGCGGTGGTCACGAGCAGCTCCTCGGCGCCCGTGGCGCGCTGCAGGGCGTGCAGGCGCCGCACCGCGGTGGCCGGCGAGCCGACGACCTGCGCCTCAAGGCGGTCGGCCACCAGCGCCCGGTCCTCCGGGGTCCAGGTGGCCGCCCGCGCCTCGGCGGGGGCGGGCACCGGCACGGCGCCGCGCCCGCGGCGGATGCTGAGCACCCACGGGCCGTGCGGGTCGGCCAGCTCGGCGGCCCGCTCGTCGCTCTCGGCCACCACGACGTCCACCGAGACCGCCACGCGCGGCGCGGGCAGCACCCCGGGGCGGAACGCCGAGCGGTACGCCTCGACGGTCTCCAGCACGGCCGCGGGGGCCACGTGGTAGTTCGCCACCAGGGGCAGGCCCAGCTCGCCGGCCGCGCGCGCGGACTCCCCGCCGCTGGAGGCCAGCACGTGCACGCGCACGGGCGCCCCCGACAGCAGCGCGCTGCCGTGCCGGCGCCCGTCGGCGTCGACGTGCCCCCCGCCGAGCAGGTCCAGGGCCAGGCGCAGCTCGTCGGCCAGCGGCGGGGGGTCGGCGCGGTGCACGCCCAGCACGCGGGCGGAGGCGCGCAGCAGCTCCAGGACCGCGGGGTCGCGCAGCGGCGGGGGCGGCGGCGCGGGCACCGGCAGCCCGTCCACCACCCGGGACGCGTGCGGGACGCCCGCGCCCCCGTCGGCGCCGCCCGGTCCGCTGTCCGGTCCGCCGCCCGCGCGAGCGGCGGCCGCGGGCGCCGGCACGTGCGCGCGGCCGAAGCCGAGGTCGACGCGGTCGCCGGCGGCGCGGGCGATGGTGGCCCACTGCTCGGCGGCCACCGCCGCGGTCGTCACCGCCAGCAGGCTGGCCGCGGAGCCCACCCGCAGGCGCCGGGTGCTCGCCGCCACCAGGGCGGCCAGCACCGCGGGGGCCGCGGAGGACACGCCCGGGGACAGGTGGTGCTCGGCCAGCCAGAACCCGCGGTACCCCCACCGCTCGGCGGCGCGGGCCAGGTCCAGGCTGTGCGCCACAGCGCTGCCGGCCGGCTCCCCGGTGGACTCCGGCGCCAGGTCGAGCACGGACAGGTGCGCGGCGGGCGCCTCCTGCACGGCCGCGCTCACGCGGGCACCCCGCCGGCGGTCCCGGGGGTCCCGGCGCGCAGGAACGCCGCGGGGTCCGGGCGCGGGTCCGGCACCGGGCCCCAGGCGCCGTCGACGACCGCGTAGCGCAGCCGCGGGCCCTCGGTGAGGAAGCGCTCCAGCGCGTGCAGGAGCCGGTCGACGTCGTCGGTGCCCGTGCCCACGCCGGTGCTGGCGCGCAGCGCGCCGTCACCGAGCCCCAGGGAGTCCGCGAAGCGGTGCGCGCAGAAGCGCCCGTCGCGCACGCCGACGCCGTGCTCGGCGGACAGGTACGCGGCCACCGCGGAGGAGGGGTGCCCGGGCAGGGTGAAGGTGACGACGCCGACGGCGTCGGCGGCGTGCGGGCGCACCACCCGCACGCCCGGCAGGGCGAGCAGGCCCGTGACGAGCCGCTCGCGCAGCAGCGCCTCGTGCGCCTCCAGCGCCCCGGCGGGCAGCGCGGCGATCTCCTCGCACGCCCGCGCCAGGGCGACCGCGCCGAGCACGTTGGGGGAGCCGGCCTCGTGCCGCTCGGGGCCCTCGGCCCAGCGCACCGCGTCCACGCCGACGTGCAGCGTCGCGCCGCCACCGGCCAGGTACGGCTCGCTCGCGTCCAGCCAGTCGCGCCGGCCCACGAGCGCGCCGGCGCCGAAGGGGGCGTACAGCTTGTGCCCGGACAGGGCGAGGTAGTCCACGCCGTCGGCGGCCAGGTCCACCCGGCGGTGCGGGACGAGCTGGGCGCCGTCCACGGCGGTGCGCGCCCCGCCCGCGCGCGCGGCGCGCACCAGGCGCCGCAGCGGCAGCACCTCGCCGGTCACGTTGGAGGCGCCGGTGACGGCCAGCAGCGCGTAGCGGCCGGTGGCCAGCTCCGCCTCCAGCGCCTCGACCGTCGCGTCGAGGTCGGCGCCGCCGGGCACGACCGTCGTGCGCGCCGAGCGCTGCCAGGGCAGCAGGTTCGCGTGGTGCTCCACGTCGGCCACCAGCACGCGCCCGCCGGCCGGCACGGCCCGCGAGAGCAGGTCCAGGGCGTCGGTGGTGCTGCGCGTGAAGACCACCGCGTCGTCCGGGCGGGCTCCCACGAAGCGCCCGACCTGCTCGCGGGCCTGCTCGAACAGGGCCGTGCAGACCCGCGAGAGGTACCCGGCGCCGCGGTGGACGCTGGCGTAGTGCGGCAGCACCTGCGCGACGCGCTCGGCCACCGCGCTCAGGGCCGGGGCGCTGGCGGCGATGTCGAGGTTGGCGTGGGCGACCTCGCCGCCGGTGGCCAGCGGGACGAGGGTGCCCGCGCCCACCACGGGCAGCAGCGGCGCCGCGGACGGGCCGGCGCAGCGGCGGGGGGCGGGCAGGGTCGTGGTCGTCACGGGGCCTCCGTCGGGGAGGGACCTGCCGGGGACCGGGGGCGCCCGGCGAGGTCCGCGCTTGCCGACGCCACCTCGGCGCCGGCCAGGTCGTCACCCGGGGCACCCCGCCGCGCAGGAGGGTTGCCGGCCAGCGAGCCGGGGCTTCGCGCTGGCGCTCATGACCTGCTCCGAGCGTGCCACGCGCACCGCCCGCGTGGCAACGCCGGCCTCCCCGGCTCCGGCGATGCCCTACGCTGGAACGACCATCCAGAGCGGCCGAGAGACCTGGCTCGACGACGCCGCAGCAACCCCCCGCGAGGGAGGGTGCTCACGCCGGGACCGATGGGAGGCACGTGTGACCTACGCCGGCGACCTCGTCCCCGATGAGGCGTACCAGCTGCTGCGCGAGGACCCCGACGCCGTCCTGGTGGACGTGCGCACCGAGGCCGAGTGGACCTTCGTCGGCGTGCCCGACACCACCGCGCTGGGCAAGCGGCCGGTGTTCGCCTCCTGGCTGCCGGTGGAGGACGACGCCCCGGGTGCGCGGTTCCTCGCCGAGCTGGAGCGCGCGGGCGTGGGTCCCGGGCACCGGGGCCCGGTGGTGTTCCTGTGCCGATCGGGCAAGCGCTCGGTGGCCGCGGCCACCGCGGCCACCGCCGCCGGCATCACCCCCAGCTACAACGTCCTCGACGGGTTCGAGGGCGACCTGGACGGCGACGGCCACCGCGGCGGCGCCGGCTGGCGCGCGCAGGGCCTGCCCTGGAGGCAGTCGTGAGCGGGGGCGACGAGCCCCGGGCGTGGCGACCGGACACCACCGCCGTGCGCGGCGGCCTGGCCCGCTCGGGGTTCCAGGAGACGGCCGAGGCGATGTACCTGACCTCCGGGTACGTCTACGACTCCGCCGCCGACGCCGAGGCCGCGTTCACCGGCGAGGTCGACCGCTACGTCTACTCCCGCTACGGCAACCCCACCGTGTCGGTGTTCACCGAGCGGATGCGCCT
Source organism: Kineococcus gypseus (assembly GCF_050871305.1). Lineage (NCBI taxonomy): Bacteria > Bacillati > Actinomycetota > Actinomycetes > Kineosporiales > Kineosporiaceae > Kineococcus > Kineococcus gypseus. The sequence goes on from NZ_JBJLRD010000011.1 coordinate 73,379, forward strand.
GCTCGAGGGCGCCGAGGCCTGCTACGGGCTGGCCAGCGGCATGTCGGCGGTGTTCTACGCGCTGGGCGCCCTGCTCGGCGCGGGCGACCGCGTCGTGGCCGCCCGCAGCCTGTTCGGCTCCTGCTACGTGGTCCTCGACGAGATCCTGCCCCGCTGGGGCGTGACCACGGAGTTCGTCGACGGCGAGGACCTCGGCCAGTGGGAGCGCGCGCTGTCCACCCCCGCGCAGGCGGTGTTCTTCGAGACCCCCGCGAACCCCATGCAGACGCTCGTGGACATCGAGGCCGTCACGCAGCTGGCGCACGCGGCCGGCGCGGCCGTGGTGGTGGACAACGCCTTCGCCAGCCCGGTGGGCCAGCGGCCCCTGCAGTTCGGCGCCGACGTCGTCGTCTACTCGGCCACCAAGCACGTCGACGGGCAGGGCCGCGTCATGGGCGGTGCCGTCCTGGGCACCACCGAGTTCATCGACGGCAGGTTCCGCGAGCTCACCCGGCACACCGGCCCGACGCTGAGCCCGTTCAACGCCTGGACCCTGGCCAAGGGCCTGGAGACGCTGGGCCTGCGGGTGCGCCACTCCGCGGCCACGGCGCTGCGGCTGGCCGAGCACCTGGAGGCGAGCCCCGGGGTGCGCTGGGTGCGCTACCCGCTGCTGGCCTCGCACCCCCAGTTCGACCTGGCCAAGCGCCAGATGGAGCTGGGCGGCACCGTCGTGACGTTCGAGCTGGACGCGCCCGCCGGCCGCGGCAAGGAGCGCGCCTTCGAGGTGCTCGACGCCCTGCGCGTGGTGGACATCTCCAACAACCTCGGCGACGCGAAGTCGCTCGCCACCCACCCGGCCACCACCACGCACCGCCGCCTGGGCGAGCAGGGCCGCGCCGCGATCGGCCTGTCCGACGCCGTGCTGCGCCTGTCGGTGGGCCTGGAGGACCCCGAGGACCTCCTCGAGGACCTCGACCGCGCCCTGCGCCGCTGACCCGCACCGCGGGCCCGCCCCGCTGACCCGCACCGCTGACCCGGGCGCCCCCGCGCCCCGACGACCGCGGCCCCGCGCCGCCGACGACCACCCCCACGAACGGAGCACCCGTGTCCCGCACCGCCCGCCGCATCGAGGTCAGCCACGCCGGCAGCCTGCCGCGCACCCCCGAGCTGATCGCCGCGAACGAGGCCCGCCGCCTCGGCGAGAACGGCCTCACCCTGGAGCGCACCCCCGAGTTCGAGGCGCTGCTCACCGCGGCCGTCGTCGACCTCGTGCAGCGCCAGCACGACCTCGGCATCACCCTCGTCGGCGACGGCGAGTACGGCAAGGCCATGACCAGCGCCGTGGACTACGGCGCCTGGTGGTCGTACTCCTTCCAGCGCGTCGCCGGCCTGGAGGTCACCGGCGAGGACCTCTTCAACCAGCCCGTCGTGCGCTCCGAGCCCGGGAAGGTGCGCTTGACCAGCTTCCCGGACCGCCGCGACTGGCAGCTGTTCCACGACGCCTACACCGACCCCGCCTCGGGCATCTCCACCGGCAAGACTGCCACGGCGTTCCCGGCCACCACCGGCCCGCTGCGCTACGTCGGGCAGGACGCCATCGCCTCCGACGTCGCCAACCTCGTCGCCGGCCTCGAGGCCGCCGGGCTCGAGCGCAGCCAGGGCTTCATCACCTCCCTCTCGCCCGGCAGCGGCGCGCGCATCTCCAACCGGTACTACGCCACCGAGGAGGAGCACATCTGGGCGTGGGCGGAGGTGCTGCGCGAGGAGTACCGCGCGGTGGTCGACGCCGGGCTCGTGCTGCAGGTCGACGACCCCTCCATCGCGGAGAACTGGGACCAGATCAACCCCGAGCCCAGCGTCGAGGACTACCGCGCCTTCACGAAGGTGCGCGTCGAGGCCCTCAACCACGCCCTGCGCGGGCTGCCGCCGGAGCAGGTGCGCTTCCACCTGTGCTGGGGCAGCTGGCACGGCCCGCACACCACCGACGTGGAGTTCCGCCACATCGTCGACCTCATGCTCGAGATCGAGGCGGGTTCGTACTCGTTCGAGGCGGCCAACGTGCGCCACGAGCACGAGTGGAAGGTGTGGCGCGACGTGCAGCTGCCGGAGGGCAAGAAGATCGTGCCGGGAGTGGTCAGCCACGCCACGAACGTCGTGGAGCACCCCGAGCTCGTCGCCGACCGCATCGAGCGGTTCGCCTCCGTCGTCGGCGCCGAGAACGTCGTCGCCTCCACCGACTGCGGCCTCGGCGGGCGCATCCACCCGCAGATCGCCACCGCCAAGCTCGCCGCCCTCGGTGAGGGCGCCCGCCTGGCGGGCGAGCGCCTCTTCGGCTGAGCGCCCCGGGGCGCCGGCGGATCGCCGAAACCGGTTGAGCGCCGGCGCCCCCCGCGGCCACGATCGTGCGGTGGACGAACCCCTCGCGCCCGGTGCCCACGCGCCCGACGCCCTCGCGCACGACCAGGCGCGCTTCGTGGAGACCTTCCGCTCCTTCCTGGAGCAGGTGGTGCACGACGCCCGGCTGGTGACCGGCGCCACCGGCCCCACCCTCGCCGACGTCGTCTCCGAGCACCTCGGGGGACCGGCCCGCGCCCTGCCGGTCGTGCGCGAGGAGGTCCGCGAGTTCCAGTACGTCGACGTCGACGTCGCGCTGTCCGCCCTCGCGCGGCAGCACGGCGGCGAGCGCGTCGTCGGCGTCGGCGGCGGCGACCAGCGCCACCACTGCAGCTTCGGCGACCTCCTGGGCGACGGCTACGGCAGGTTCGGCCTGGCGGCCGTGGACCACGTCAACCTGCCGACGGGCCCGGACAGCGACCGCCGCGCCGTCGGGTTCGGGGTGCGGCTGCTGCGCGTGGACGGCGCTCCCGTGGCCGTCCTGCAGCGCTCGGCGCAGCGCCAGTACGGGCGCGAGGCGGGGCTGGAGGTGGTGGCGGCCGACGAGGCGGTCGCGGCCCGGCTGCTGGAGGAGGTGCGCCGCACCGCCGTGGAGCGCAGCGTGCTGCGCGGGCAGGTGCTGACCTTCTCCGGCTCGCCCTACGACCCCTCCGCCGGCGGCATCACGTTCTTGCGCCGCCCCTCCGTGCCCGCCGGCGACGTCGTGCTGCCCGCCGGCGCCCTGGAGCGCGTGGTGCGCCACGTCGTCGGCGTGGGCGAGCAGGCGCGGCGGCTGACGGCGGCCGGCCAGCACCTCAAGCGCGGCGTGCTGCTGTACGGCCCGCCCGGCACCGGCAAGACGCACACCGTGCGCCACCTGCTCTCGGCCACGCCGGGCACCACGGCCGTGCTGCTGTCCGGCCTGGCGCTGCAGCACGTCTCCACCGCCGCGCACCTGGCGCGCGCCGCGCAGCCGGCGATCGTGGTGCTGGAGGACTGCGACCTCGTGGCCGAGGACCGCAGCCACCACCACGGCGACCAGCCGCTGCTGTTCGAGCTGCTCGACGCCATGGACGGCCTCGACGGCGACGCGGACGTGGCGTTCGTGCTCACCACGAACCGCGCCGACCGCCTGGAGCGCGCCCTGGCGCAGCGGCCCGGGCGGGTGGACCTGGCCGTGGAGGTCCCGCTGCCCGACGAGCCGTCGCGGCGGGCCCTGCTGGCGCTGTACGCGCGCGAGCTGCCCCTGTCGCCGGCGGCCCTGGACGCCGCGGCCGCGCGGGCGGCGGGCACCACCGCCTCGTTCACCAGGGAGCTGCTGCGCCGCGCGGTGCTGCTCGCCGCCACCGACGGGCGCGAGGTCGGCGACGACGACCTCGCCGCCGCGCTGGACGAGCTGCTCTCCGACGCCGAGGCGCTGACGCGCAGCCTGCTCGGCGGCGAGGCCGCGGGCTAGGGCGGCTCCCGCCCGTCACCGGGGTCGGGTCCGTCCGCAGCCGCGGCAGCTGCGGCGGAAGGATCTCGGAGAAGTCCGGGCCCGGCTGTCGATCCGGCGGCAGGCTGTTCGTCGTCGTCGATGACGGAGCCGGACAGGCCGGCCCGCGACCCGGTGCAGGAGGCGGTCCCATGGCCAAGTACGCGATCCTCATCTACGAAGACCCGGCCTTCTACGCGGACGCGTCGCCCGAGGCGTGGGGCGCGGTGCTCGACGCGCACGACGCGTTCACCAAGCAGGTGCTCGAGCTCGGCGGGTCCATCGAGGGCGGGGCGGCGCTCGCGCCCACCACGACCGCCACCACGATCAAGGGTTCTGGCACCGTGACGGACGGCCCGTTCGTCGAGACCAAGGAGGCCCTCGGCGGCTTCTACCTCGTCGAGGCGCGCGACCTCGACCACGCCGTCGAGATCGCCGGGCTGTGCCCGGCCCCCGGCGGCGGCGTCGAGGTCCGCCCGGTCGTCGACCCGACGACGAGCCCGTTCTGATCGCCCCCGACGACCGGCCGACCGCGTCCGCCGCGCAGGCGGACGCGGTCGCTGCCGCGCTGGCGCGGGCCCACCGCTGCGAGTGGGCCTTCGTGCTGTCCGCCACGGTGCGCGTCGCGGGCGACCTGGACCTCGCGGAGGAGTGCGCCCAGGAGGCGTACGTCAGTGCGCTGCGGGCCTGGACCCGCGACGGCGTCCCGCGACGGCCCGGCGCGTGGCTGACCACGGCGGCGCGCAACCACGCGCTGGACCGGTTGCGCCGCGAGGTGACCCTCCGGCGCAAGCTCCCGCTGCTCGTGGAGCCGGCGACCGCCGATCCGCACGACCCGGCCGACCTGGCCGACCCGGCCGACCCGGACCGGCCCGACGCCGCGGTGCCGGACGACCGGCTGCGGCTGGTGTTCACCTGCTGCCACCCCGCCCTCGCCCCCGAGGCCCGCGTCGCCCTCACCCTGCGCCTGGTCTGCGGCGTCCCCACGCCCGACGTCGCCCGGGCCTTCCTGGTGTCCGAGCCGACGGTGGCGGCCCGGATCACCCGGGCCAAGAAGAAGATCTCCGCAGCGCGGATCCCCTACCGGGTCCCGGGCCGGGCGGAGCTGCCCGAGCGCCTGGACAGCGTGCTCACCGCCGTCCACCTGCTCTTCAGCACCGGCCACACGGCCGGCGAGGGGGACGCGCTCGTGCGTGAGGAGCTCTGCGACCGGGCCCTGCACCTCGCGCGCACCCTCGCCGCGCTGCTCCCCGAGCAGGCCGAGACCCGCGGGCTGCTGGGCCTGCTGCTGCTCACCGACGCGCGCCGGGCCACCCGGACCGACGAGCAGGGCCGGCTGCTCCTGCTCGCCGAGCAGGACCGCACGCGCTGGGACCAGCGCGCGGTCCTGGAGGGGCTCACGGTGACGGCCGGGGCGCTGGCGTCCGGCCCACCGGGGCGGTTCACCCTGCAGGCGGCGATCGCCGGCGTGCACGCGGTGGCGCCGTCCCTGGAGCAGACCGACTGGCCGCGCGTCGTGCACCTCTACGACCGGCTGCTGGCGGTGTGGGGCACCCCGGTGGTCGCGCTCAACCGGGCCGCCGCCGTGGCGTTCGCCCACGGTCCGGCCGCCGCCCTGCCGCTCCTCGACGAGCTGGCGACCGATCCCCGGCTCGCCGACTACCCCTACCTCCCCGCCACCCGCGCCGACGTGCTGCGCCGCCTCGGCGACGCCGCCGGCGCGGCCGACTCGTACCGGCGCGCACTGGAGCTCACGGCGAACGCCGCGGAGCGCGCCTTCCTGGAGCAGCGCCTGGCCGAGGTCGACCGCGCCGCCGGCGCCGGGCCCGCACCCGCCTGAGGACGGCGGGCTCGTCGGTCACCGCCGCGAGGCCCCGCCCGGGGCTCCCGCGTCGCGCCGCCGGCTCCTACGGGGTCGCACCGCCCCGGGGTGCGAACGGCCCGTGCAGCACGGCCCACTGCAGCAGGATGATCGTCTTGGCGTCGGCGATGCCGCCGGTGGTGGTCAGGCGCAGCGCCTCCTCCACGTCGAGCTCGAGCACCTCGATGTCCTCACCCTCCTCGGCCAGGCCGCCACCGGCACCGGTGCGGTCGAGGGGGCTGTACGGGGCCGCGTAGAAGTGCAGCTTCTCGGTGACCGAGCCCGGGCTCATCCACACGTCGAAGACGTGCTGCAACCGGCCGACGGTCACGCCGAGCTCCTCGGCGGCCTCCCTGCGGATGGCGCTCTCCGGGTCGTCGGCGTCCAGCAACCCCGCGGCGGCCTCCACGAGCAGCCCGTCAGGGTGGCCGTTGACGTAGGCGGGGAAGCGGAACTGCCGGGTGAGCAGCACCGTGCGGCGCGCCGCGTCGTGCAGCAGGATCGTCGCGCCGTCGCCGCGGTCGTAGGTCTCGCGCTGCTCGCGGGTCCATCGGCCGTCGCGGTGGCGGTAGTCGAAGGTGGTGCGGCGCAGCACGTGCCAGCCGCTCGCCAGCAGTTCCACGTCCCGCACGACGACGTCGGGGTTGCCGGTGAGGTCCAGGCCGGTCAGGTCCAGGCCGGTGCGCCCGCGGGCGTCGGGCACGTCCAGGCCGGGGCCGGTGCGCCGCACCCGTCCCGGCGCGGTGACCGGCGGGCCGGTGGTTTCGGTGGTCGCGGTGGTCGGTCGGTCCATGCGGGGAGCATCCCGCCGACCCGGCGCGGGCGTGCGGAAAATCCCCCGCGGCGGTGCCAGCGGTGCCGGCGGTGCCGCGCCGCGGTGCCGGGGAAATCCCCGGTGCGCTGCGCGGGGCCGGCGCTAGTTTCACCGCCGCACCTCCGGCGAGGACGGTGCGCACCGCGCGACGGGGGGTCGCGCGGCACGACGAGGGGGAGATCGATGAGCAGGGGCGGAACGGTGCTGCCCGCGAGCACCGGCACGAGCACGACCGGGGGGCAGGCGCCCGAGGGCGCGGCGAGCACGACCAGGCGCGGGGCGCTCCGCTGGGCAGCGGCCGTGGGCGGGGGTGCGCTGGGGGTGGGGACGTCCCTGGGCGCCGGCAGCGCGCAGGCGGCGGGCGCGCTCCACCCGCGCCCGGAGCAGGTGAGCGACCCGCAGCAGGCGCTGGAGCTGCTGCGCGCGGGCAACGCGCGCTTCGCCGCGCACCCGCAGCAGCACCACGGCACCACCCGCGCCCGCCGCGAGGCCCTGGCCGAGGGCCAGCACCCCTTCGCCGCGGTGCTCTCCTGCGCGGACTCGCGCGTGCCCCCCGAGCTGGTCTTCGACCAGGACCTCGGCGACCTGTTCACCGTGCGCACCGCCGGGCAGGTCATCGCCGCCCCGGTGCTGGGCAGCGTGCAGTACGGCGTGGAGCACCTGCACACCCCGCTGGTGGTGGTCCTCGGGCACGAGCGCTGCGGGGCGGTGAAGGCCACGCTGGAGGCCATCGCCTCCGGCGCGGGTCCGAGCGGCACGGCGGTGGACTCCCTCATCGAGGCGATCCGCCCGCCGGCGCTGGCGGCGATCGAGGCGCTGGGCGCCGGCGCGCCGGCGGAGGCGCTGCTGGCCGAGGCGGTGCGGCGCAACGTGCTGGCCCAGGTCGCCGCGCTCGCGGCGGACCCGGTCCTGGCGCACGCGCAGGCCGGCGGGCACCTGCGCGTGGTGGGGGCCACGTACGACCTGCACGAGGGCACCGTCACGTTCCTGTGACGGCGCCGGGTCGTCCCGCCGGGGGAGGGACGACCCGGCGGGGCCGCTGGGGGTCTGGGGCCGCGGCGTCAGGGACGCGCCGCCCCGCGGCGGTGTCGTGCCCACCCGGTGGCGCCGGTCCCGCGGGGCCGCTCGCGAGGGTTAGCGTCGCGGGTGCACCTGGTGGACGACGACGTCTGAGGAGGGCACCGTGAGGACCACGACGCGTGGGGTGGGCACCGTGACGGTCGCGCTGGCGGCCCTGACCCTGACGGCCCCGGCGCACGCCGGTCCGGACGCGGGGAGCGCCCCGGGCGGTGCCGCCGACCGGGCGGCGGTGCGGTGGTCGCCGCCGAGCGGCTCGTGGGACGTCCACGGCGACATCCTCGCCGCGTGGGAGCGCACCGGGCGCGAGGCCGGGCCCCTCGGCTCGCCGACGACCGACGAGACCCGCACGCCGGACGGCCGCGGCGCCTACAACGTCTTCCAGGGCGGCTCGATCTACTGGTCGCCGGCCACCGCGGCGCACGACGTGCGCGGGGCGATCCGCGACGCCTGGGCCCGGGCGGGCTGGGAGGGCGGCGTCCTCGGGTTCCCCCTCACCGGCGAGACGCGCACCCCCGACGGCCACGGCGCCTACAACGTCTTCCAGGGAGGTTCGGTCTACTGGAGCCCGGTGACGGGGGCGCACGTCGTGCTGGGCGCCATCCGCGACGCCTGGGCGGCCCAGGGCCACGAGAACGGCCCGCTGGGCTTTCCCACGAGCGGCGAGTTCGACGTGCCCGGCGGCCGGCGCTCCGACTTCCAGGGCGGGTTCGTCGAGTGGTCCCCGCTCACCGGGGCCCGGGTGGTCCTCGACGTCGCCACCCCGTACCCCTGGCTGCCGCCGACGGCCCCGGCGCCCTCGACGCCGGCGCACTACGCGGACTGCGACGCGGCCCGTGCCGCGGGGGCCGCCCCGCTGCACGTCGGCCAGCCGGGCTACCGCCGGTACCTGGACCGGGACGGCGACGGCGTCGCCTGCGAGTGAGCCGGCGCCGGGTCGTCCCGCCGGGGGAGGGGCGACCCGACGGGCCGGTAGGCTGCGCCACCGCAGGCGGCTCGACGGGTGCGTGACCCGCCGGGCGCGCCCGCGGGGCGGTAGCTCAGTCGGTCAGAGCAGGGAACTCATAATTCCTCGGTCGTGGGTTCGAGCCCCACCCGCCCTACCTCCACAGCCGGCCGTGCCAGGTCAGGCCCTTGAACAGCCGCACCGTGATGCGCCCGCGCGAATCGACCGTCGCACGCCCGAGGCGCTTGGAGAAGCTGACGCCGCGGTGGGACGCGTTGAGCCGCACCCCGCGACCGAGTTCCTTCGACCTCCGGAACACCAGACCCATGCCGCGTGAACGCGTCCGACCCGGACCCGGTTCCGCTCTCGCGGTGGGCGGACCTCAGAGCAGGTAGCGGTACAGCGGCTCGGTCGCGGAGATGCGCTCGAACGACGGGGGAGCCGCGGCCATGCGCTCCAGCAGCGCGGGGAGCTCGTCCTTGGAGGGGATCTCGATGCCCACCAGCGCCGGGCCCGTCTCGCGGTTGCTGCGCTTGACGTACTCGAACAGCGTGATGTCGTCGTCCGGGCCGAGCACGTCGTCGAGGAAGCGGCGCAGCGCCCCGGGTTCCTGGGGGAAGTCCACGAGGAAGTAGTGCTTGCGCCCCTCGTGCACCAGGGCCCGCTCGACGACCTCCGCGTACCGGCTGACGTCGTTGTTGCCCCCGGAGACGACGCACACCACGCTCTGGCCCGGCTCGACGCGCACCGCCTCCGCCAGCGCCGCCGTCGCCAGCGCGCCCGCGGGCTCGGCGATGATGCCGTCGGTCTGGTACATCGCCAGCATCTCCACGCAGATCGCCCCCTCGGGGACGGTCACCAGCTCCACCGGCGCCCCGGCGACCACCGCGTGCGTCACGTCCCCGACGCGGCGCACCGAGGCGCCGTCGACGAAGGAGTCCAGCTGCTCCAGGCGCACCGGCCGCCCGGCGGCCACCGCCGCCGCCATTGACGGCGCACCGGCGGGTTCCACGCCGACGACCCGCACGCCCGGGTGGCGCTCGCGCACCCACGTCAGCACCCCCGCCAGCAGCCCGCCGCCGCCGACGGGCACCACGAGCACGTCCGGGGCGCCCTCGCCCTGCTCGGCCATCTGCTCGACGACCTCGACCGCGACGGTGCCCTGCCCGGTCAGGGTGCGCGCGTCGTCGAAGGCGGGCACCACCGTGGCGCCGGTGCGCCGGGCGTGCTCGTCCGCGGCCGCGGCCGCGTCGTCGTAGGTGTCGCCGAGCACGACGGTCTCGACGAAGTCCCCGCCCAGCGCCGCGATGCGGTCGCGCTTCTGCCGCGGCGTGGTGCGCGGCAGGTACACGCGCCCGCGCACCCGCAGCGCCGCGCAGGCGTGCGCCAGGCCCTGGGCGTGGTTGCCCGCGCTGGCGGTGACCACGCCGCGGGCGCGCTCGGCCTCGCCGAGCTGGGCGATCAGGTTGTACGCGCCGCGCAGCTTGTACGAGCGCACCACCTGCAGGTCCTCGCGCTTGAGCAGCACGCGCGCGCCGGTGGCCGCCGACCAGCGCGCGGCGGGCTGCAGCGGGGTGCGGGTCACCACGCCGGCGAGCCGCCGCGCGGCCGCCTCGACGTCGGCCGCGTCGGGCAGGGGCGTCGTCGCCGTGGGGTGCGGCACCTCTAGCGTCATGCCCCGATCCTCCCGCGCGGCCGGCCGTGCCCGCGACGAGGGCCGCGCGCGGGGCTGCGCGCGGGTGGGTCGGGGCGACGGGGGAGGGGTGCGGTGGAGGACGGGACGCAGGTGGTGCTGCGCACCGCCGGGCTGTTCGCGGCCGCGGCGCTGCTGGAGATCGGCGGCGCCTGGCTGGTGTGGCAGGGCGTGCGCGCCGGCCGCGGCTGGTGGTGGTGCGGGCTGGGTGCGCTGGCGCTGGCCGGCTACGGGTTCGTCGCCGCCCTGCAGCCGTCGGCCTCGTTCGGGCGGGTGCTGGCCGCCTACGGCGGCGTCTTCGTGGCCGGCTCGCTGGCGTGGGGCGTGCTGGTGGACGGCTTCCGCCCGGACCGCTGGGACCTCGCGGGCGCCGCGGTGTGCCTGCTGGGGGCGGCGGTGATCGTCCTGGCCCCCGGCAGGGGCTGAGCGCGGTGCCCGCACCGACGCGGTGCGCGGCCCGCACCGGGCCCGCCGTGAGGGGGTGGCGCCGGACCGGGAAGCGCCTCACGGCGCATCGCCGCTCGTAGCGGCTCCTGTTGGGACCCGGGGCTGCCGCGGCCCGGCGCCTCCACCACTGTACCCAGCCGGGCGCCGCCGGGCGCGGTGGAGCCGGGCCCGGGGGTGCGGGGAGGCTCAGCCCAGCTCGCCGGCGCGCCAGCGGTGCGCCACGGCCTCGAGCTGCTCGGCGGTGCGCACCAGGCGCGCCGCCGAGAGCGTCAGGGCGGCGGCGGCCGCCTCGGGGTCCGCCGCGTCGCCGGGGCGCTCGGTGTGGCGCGGCTCGTCGGCGTGGTGGGCGCGGCCGACGGCCACGACGCGGCAGAAGGCCGCGGCCCGCTCCAGGGTCACGGCGAAGTCGCCCTCGGCCACGCCGGTGAGCACGTCGTCGACGACGGCGACGACCTCCTGCGGGCCCGGCGGGTCGGCCACGCCGGCGACCACCTCCAGCACGGGGGCGTGCCGGCGGCCCTCGGCGTACTGGCGCGCCACGGACACCGGCGTGCGCTGCACCCAGGTGCGCAGCACGTACAGCCGCCACAGCGCCCCGGCCAGGGAGTCGGCGGGGGCGTCGGCCCACAGCGAGGCGATGACCTCCAGGCCCTCCTCCTGCGCCAGGCGCACCACGCGGCGGGTCACCTCGGCGTCGCGGGCCGAGCGCGCGCCGTGCACCAGGGCGCTGGCGGCCGCGTGCGCGGCCTCCTGCACCGCGGAGGGGTCCACCCCGCCGGCCAGGGCCACCAGCGCGTCGGGGCCGGGCATGGCGGGGCGGTGGTGGCGGCGCGGCGGCTGCGCGCCGGGGGCGTCGGGCACGGTGCCGATGGTGCCACCGCCGGCGCCGCGGGCCGTGCCGGGGCTCAGCCGGTGAACGGCGGCGGCGCCGCCGCCAGGGACGCGCGCGGGCAGTCGCGCAGGCGCAGCCCGCCGTGGCCGAGGGCCTCGTCGCACAGCGACTCCACCGTCCAGCCCAGGTCCCGGCCGAAGCGGGTGACCGTGACGCGGTAGATCGTGATCTCGTAGCGCGTCGGGGTGCCGTAGGCGACGTGGATGCGCCCGATCAGCTCCGCGCCGGCGACGTTCTCCGGGCCGTTCCAGGGGCGGTCGAAGCGGCTCCACAGGCTCGGGCCCGTCTGCCACACCCCGCCGTTCTGCACGTCGCGCAGCGCCAGCTCCACGAGGACAGCGCGCGCGGCCTCCTCGGGCACGATGGCGGCCGGCCGGATGACCTCGGAGACCTCGCCCTGCTGGGTCGCGCCCGCCGCGGGGGCCTGCTGCTCGTGCACGCCCTCCCATCGGCAGCGGTGCCCGCACCCTGAAGGCCCGGGTGGGACCGCGACGCGGGGAACGGCGAGGAGCGTGACGCAGAGCAGATGCTCCACGTACTCAGCGCGACACGCCGGGGACGGCCGGAGGGGCCCGGGTGGTGGTGCCCACCGGTGCGGTGAGGCATGATGACCTCACAGCACGTCCGGTAGTCGTGTGGACACGTTCACCTGCGCGCGGTGCGAGGTCGTTGGGGAAGACGCCCATCACACCGATGCAGAGGAGGACGGCATGTCCGGTGCGACCACCCGCGGCGTGCTCTACGTGCACTCCGCACCGCGAGCGCTCGTCCCGCACATCGAGTGGGCGGCCAGCGGTGTCCTCGGCGTGCGCGTCTCCTGCGACTGGACGCCCCAGCCCATCGCCCAGGGCTGCCTGCGCTCGGAGCACTCCTGGCAGGCGCCCCAGGGTTCAGGGGCGCGGCTGGCGTCGGCGCTGCGCGGCTGGGCGCACCTGCGCTTCGAGGTGACCGAGGAACCCAGCCAGGGCTGCGACGGCGGGCGCTGGAGCCACACGCCCTCCCTCGGCATCTTCCACGCCGTCACCGACGTGCACGGCAACGTGCAGGTGCCCGAGGACCGCGTGCGCGCCGCCCTGGACCTCCTCGACGGCCCGGCCGCCGACCCCGCCGCCGCCCGCCGCGCCCTGGCGCTGGCCGTGGGCGAGGCGTGGGACTGCGAGCTGGAGGCCTTCCGCCATGCCGGGGACGACACCCCGGTGCGCTGGCTGCACCACGTGGGCTGACCCCCCCGGGCGACGCGCGAGGGCCCCGCACCCGGTGGGTGCGGGGCCCTCGCGCATCGCCCGGCGGGGCGGTGCCTCAGACGGAGGCGAAGACCACGCTGACGTTGTGGCCGCCGAAGCCGAAGGCGTTGTTCAGGCCCACGAGCCGGCCCTGCGCCGGCAGCGGCCGCGGGTCCTTGCGCACGACGTCCAGCGTCACCTCGGGGTCGAGGTCGTCCACGTTGATCGTCGGCGGCGCCATGCGGTCGCGCAGGGCGAGCATCGTCAGGATGCTCTCCACGGCGCCGGCGGCGCCCAGCAGGTGGCCGGTCATCGACTTGGTGGCCGAGACCGCGACGCCCTCGGCCGCACCGCCCAGCGCCAGGCGCAGGCCCTTGTCCTCGGCCACGTCCCCGGCCGGGGTGGAGGTGGCGTGCGCGTTGACGTGCACGACGTCGCCCGCGGCCACGTCCGCCGAGCGCAGCGCGTCGGCGACGGCGCGGCTGACGCCGGAGCCCTCCGGCTCGGGCGCGGCCACGTGGTGCGCGTCGGCCGACAGGCCCGCGCCCAGCAGCTCGGCGAGCACCCGCGCCCCGCGGGCGCGGGCGTGCTCCTCCGCCTCCAGCACGACGATGCCCGCGCCCTCGCCGAGCACGAAGCCGTCGCGCTGGGTGTCGAAGGGCCGCGAGGCGCGCGCGGGGTCCTCGTTGCGCCGCGACAGCGCGTGCATGGCCGCGAAGGAGGCGATGGGCAGCGGGTGGATCGCCGCCTCGGTGCCGCCGGCGATGACCACGTCGGCGCGCCCGCTGCGGATCATGTCCGCGCCGTAGGCGAGGGACTCCGCGCCCGAGGCGCAGGCGCTGACCGGCGTGTGCGCGCCGGCGCGGGCGGTGAACTCCAGGCTGACGGCCGAGGTGGGCCCGTTGCCCATGAGCATCGGCACCGTCAGGGGCAGCACGCGGCGCGCGCCCTTCTCGCGCAGGGTGTCGTAGGCGGTCAGCAGCGTCCAGATGCCGCCGATGCCGGTGGCGACCACCGAGGCCAGCCGCAGCGGGTCGACGTCCGGGGAGCCGGCGTCCGCCCACGCCTCGCGCGCCGCGATGACCGCGAACTGCTGCGAGGGGTCCAGGCGCTTGATCTCCCGGCGGTCCAGGACCTGCGCGGCCGGCACGGCCGCCTGGGCCGCGAACGTCACCGGCAGCTCGAACTCGCTGGTCCACGGGGCGTCGATGGGACGCGCCCCGGAGCGGCCGTCGAGGACGGCCTCCCACGTGGAGGGGACGTCGCCGCCGAGCGGTGTCGTCGCTCCCACCCCGGTGACGACGACGCGGCGAGCGGTCGCGGTCATGGTCGGTCAACTCCTTCTCGAGCGGTGACTGCTGCGGTGCCGGGCCGGCCCGCGCGGTGCGGGCCGGCCCCGCGGCGGTGCGGGCTGCTCAGCCCTGGGCCTGGGAGATGTAGGCGACGGCGTCGCCCACGGTGCGCAGGTTCTTGACGTCCTCGTCGGGGATGCGGACCGTGAACCTCTCCTCGGCGTTCACGACGATCGTCATCATCGACAGCGAGTCGATGTCCAGGTCCTCGGTGAAGGACTTGTCGGACTGCACGCTGTCGGTGGGCAGGCCGGTCTCCTCGTTGACGATCTCGGCGAGACCGCTGAGGATCTCCTGCTCGCTGGCCATGCGTCGCTCCTTCGGTGGGGGTGCCGGGGTCCCGGTCACCTCGTGTCCCGGTGCGCGGGGAGCGCCCGGGGGACTGTGGTGGGCCGCCGGGGCGGCTCAGGGCAGGCGCACGACCTGCGCCGCGTAGGACAGGCCGGCGCCGTAGCCGATGAACAGCGCCAGGCCGCCGGAGGGGGCGTGCCCGTCGGCGACCGCGCGCTCCACGGCCAGCGGCACGCTGGCCGCGGAGGTGTTGCCCATGTCGACGATGTCGCGGGCCACGTGCACCGACGACGGCAGCTTCAGCTGCTTGACCATGGCGTCGATGATGCGCGCGTTGGCCTGGTGCGGGACGAAGACGTCGAGGTCCTCCGCGCGCACCCCGGCGGCGTCCAGGGCGCGCTGGGCGACCGGGGCCATCTGCCACACCGCCCAGCGGAAGACGGACTGGCCCTGCTGCTCCAGGTAGGGCCACTTCTCGGGCTCCTCCGCGGCCGCCCCGGTCGCGACCGGGTCGGCGGCCGCCGCGCCGGCGGCGCGCAGGTCCAGCCAGGAGAAGCGCGAGCGGATCGCGTCGGCCTGCGAGCCGTCCGAGCCCCACACCGTCGGGCCGACGCCCGGGGTGTCGGAGGGCCCGACCACCGCGGCGCCGGCGCCGTCGGCGAAGAGGAACGCCGTGGAGCGGTCGTGCTTGTCGGTGAAGTCGGAGAGCTTGTCCACGCCCACCACCAGCACGTGCTCGGCGGTGCCGCCGCGCACCAGGTCGCTGGCCACGGCGACGCCGTGGCAGAACCCGGCGCAGCCGGCCGAGACGTCGAACGCCGCCGCGGGGGTGGCGCCGAGGCGGTCGGCGAGCACCGCCGCCGCCGCCGGGGTCTGGTACGGGTAGGAGACGGTGGCCAGCACCACCGCGTCGACGTCGGAGCCGGTCAGGCCCGCGGCCGCCAGCGCCTTGGCGGCGGCGTCCTCGGACATCTCCACCACGCCGACGTCCGGCGCCGCCCAGCGCCGGGTGCGGATGCCGGTGCGCTGCTGGATCCACTCGTCGGAGGAGTCGATCCAGGTGCACACCTCCTCGTTGTCGATCAGGCGCGGGGGGCGGTGCGCGCCGAAGCCCAGCAGGCGCGAGTGCCGCGCGGCGGGGGAGTGGATCTCGGTCACCGGGCGGCTCCTGCGGTCTCGGTCGCGGGCGCACCGTGCTCGGCGACGAGGGTGCGCGCCCGGTCCAGGTCGGCGGGCGTCTTCAGGGCGAGCACCTCGACCCCCTTCAGCTGGCGCTTGGCGAGGTTCGCCAGCGTGCCGGCGGGGGCCACCTCGATCAGGGCGGTCACCCCGAGGCGCTCGAGGGTGGCCGTGCACAGGTCCCAGCGCACGGGCCGGCTGACCTGCGCGACCAGGCGGCGCAGCAGCTCGGCGCCGTCGGTGACCAGCTCGCCGTCGGCGTTGGCCGCCAGCGGCACGCTCGCCGTGCCCGGCTCCAGGCCGGCGGCCAGCTCGCGCAGCGCGCCGACGGCCGGGGCCATGTGCTCGGTGTGGAACGCGCCGGCCACCTTCAGCGGCACCACCCGCGCGCCCGCCGGCGGCTCGGCGCCCAGCGCCGCCAGCGCCTCCAGCTCGCCGGCGGCCACGACCTGCCCGCCGCCGTTGGCGTTGGCCGCGGCCAGCCCCAGCCGCTCCAGCGCGGCGGAGACCTCCTGCGGGTCGCCGCCGACGACCGCGCTCATGCCGGTGGGCCGCACCGCCGCGGCCGCGGCCATCGCGCGCCCGCGCTCGCGCACCAGCACCAGGGCCTGCTCCGGGCTCAGGGCGCCGGCGGCGGCCGCGGCCGTCAGCTCCCCGACGGAGTGGCCGGCCACGGCGCCGGCCACCCGCGCCAGGGCGGCGGGGCCGTCGACCAGCTCGCGCAGCGCCAGCAGCCCCGCGGCGACGATGAGCGGCTGGGCGACGGCGGTGTCGCGCAGCGTCTCGGCGTCGGAGGTGGTGCCGTGGGCGAGCAGGTCCGCGCCGACGACGGCCGAGGCCCAGCGCAGCCGGTCGGCGGCGCCGGGCAGCTCCAGCCACGGGGCCAGGAAGCCGGGCGCCTGCGAGCCCTGGCCGGGGAAGACGATGACGAGCACCCGACGAGACTGCCCTGCCCGGCGGTGCGTCCACGGTCACGACGCTCACGGACTTTCCGCACGCGGCTTGTGGGAAACCTACAAGCGCCCTCCCGGCGCGCCCGGGCGCCGCGGGTCCTCACGCACCCTCGCGCGAGCCCTCCCGCCCGCCCTGCGGGCCCGCCTGCGCCAGGCGGCCCAGCGCCAGGGCCACCTGCAGCACGAAGCGCTCGCGCGGCTCGGTGGGCGTCCAGCCGCACACCTCCCCGACGCGGCGCAGCCGGTAGCGCACGGTGTTGGCGTGCACGAACAGCGAGCGCGCGCACGCCTCCAGCGACCCGCCCGACTCCAGGTAGGCGGCCAGCGTCTCCAGCAGCGCACCGCCGGCGGCCGCCAGGGGCACGTAGGCGCGGTCCACCAGCGCCCGGCGCGCAGTGGCGTCGCCGGACAGCGCCCGCTCGGGCAGCAGGTCGTCGGCGTCCACCGGCCGCGGCGCGCGCGGCCAGGCGCGCGCGGCGACCACCCCGGCCATCGCCGCGCGCGCCGAGCGCGCGGCCACCGGCACCGAGGCCACGGTGGGGCCGACCACGACCGGCCCGGGCCCGAACTCCGTGGCCGCCAGCTGCTCGGCGGTGGCCCGCAGGTCCGCCACGCCGGAGAGGACGACGACCAGGCGGTCGCCCTGGACGCCGACCAGCGCCTCGCCGCCGGCCGCCCGCGCCGTCTCGCGCACGCGCGGCACCACGCCGCCGGCGGCCTGCGGGTGGTCCCCGGCGGCACCGGCGGCCCCGATGACCACCGCGGTGGGCGCGTCCAGCGCCCAGCCCAGGGCCGAGGCGCGCGAGGCGATGGTCTCCTCGCCGTCGCCGCGCAGCACGGCGTCGACCACGAGCGCCTCCAGGCGCGCGTCCCAGGCCCCGCGCGACTCCGCCGCCCGCGCGTAGACGGCCGCCGCCGCGAAGGCGACCTCGCGCGAGTAGCGCAGCAGCGCCTCGCGGGCGCGCACCTGCTCGCCGGGGCCCGCCCCGCCCAGGACGGCGTCCAGGCCCTCCTCGACGACGGTGATGGCGGTGCGCACCAGCTCGACGGTCTGCTGCAGCGTCACCGAGCCCATGAGCTCGCGCGGGGCGGTGCCGAAGACGGCCGCGCCGGCGGGCACGTCGGGGCTGCTGACCGTCAGCCAGCGCACGAAGTCGGTGAAGCCGGCCTGCGCGACCAGGCCCACCCAGGAGCGCTCGGCGGGCGGCAGCGCCGCGTACCAGGGCAGCTGGGCGTCCATGCGCCCGACGATGGCCGAGGCGAAGGCGCCGGCGGCCGCCTCCAGCCGGCGCACCGTGTCGGGCGACAGGCGCAGCGGCCCGGTGCCGCGCCGCACGTCCCCGCTCGGGGGGTCGGGCTCGACGGGCTCGTCCGGCACGTGCGCGAGCGTACGGGCCGCCGGCGCCGCGACGGGCCGCCGCGGGCGCCCTGGGCTAGGGTCGGAGCGCGGGGTCCACCTCCCGTCCCGACGTCCGCCGGCTAGGTGGCCGGCACCGCAGGACGCCTCGGGACCCTCCGCGGGAGCCGACGAGGACGCCCGGGAGGGACGCATGGGACTGCTGGACCGGTGGCGCCGCCGACCCGCCGAGGGGGCCGCCGCGCCGGAGGCGCCGCGCCGGCGCCGCCGCCGCGAGCCCGCCCCCGCCGCCGTGCCGGGCGAGGCCGCCCTGCGCGAGGTGCTGCAGGAGGACCCCAACGACGAGGCGGCCTTCGCCGCGCTGGTCGAGACCGTGCGCACCCGCGCGGCGGAGGCCCACGTGGCCGACCACCCGGCCGAGGGCCACGAGGCCGAGGACGCGCGCCGGGCCGCGGACAACGCGGTGTGGGCGCTGGCCGAGGAGCTCGCGCAGAGCCCGCGCGCCTGGCGCCCGCTGCTGGTGCTGGGCCGGCTCTCCCTGGCCGACGACCGCGAGGCCGCCCTGCGCCGGCTGGGCATCGCCGCCGAGCGCGACCCCTCGGGCACCGCCCTGGCCCAGGCGCTGGGCACCCTGCGCGAGGCGGGCATGAACGACGAGGCCCTCGGGCTCGGGGTGGGGCACTGGCGACCGCGCGAGCACGACGTCGAGGCCGGCCGGCACCTGGTGGCCGCCGCCATCGACTCCGGCCGCCTCGCCGAGGCGCGCCGCCACCTCAAGGCGCTGGGCGAGCACCCCGACCAGGGGCGCGTGGCACCGCTGCGCGCCGAGCTCGAGGACGCCATCGCCCGCGCGGACCGGGCGCGCCGCTAGGCCCGGGAGCCCGGCACCCGTTCGCCACACCCCCCCCGCCGAGGGTCACGATTCGCTGCACTCCGTGACAGTGAGGTCACCCTCAGCAGGACTGTTGACAGTCCCCTCACAGGTACTCGACTGTGGTGGCTCCCGACCGGCGCTGAGGGGGGAGCCTGGGGGCGAGCGCGGTCGGGGGGTGGGCCGAACTCGCGGCTCTCCCGGGTGATGCGCCCCGCTGCCGCAAGCGTCGGACCTCGGTCTCCTGGTGGTGCCATGACTGCTCAGCTGCCCGTCTCGCCCGATCCCCGCCCGCTCGTCGAGGCGGCCCCGACCCCTGACCCGGCCGTCCTCGAACGGGGCGCGCCGCGAGCGTCCGTCGCGCGGGTGCCCGCACCGCGGCGCCGCTCGCCGCAGCCGCCCCGCCCGCCCGCGACCGCCCCCGCCGCCGCGCTCGCGGCGCCCGGGGCCCGGCCCGCCCGCCCCGCCCCCGCGCCCGCGGCGGTGCCGGCCGCGCACGTAGTGCAGGTGACCCGGGCCGTGCTCGTCGCCGGTGAGGGTGACCCACACCACCACGAGCGGGTCCCGCCCGGCGCTCTCGCGCTGCCAGCGCCGCGGCCCCACGG
>NZ_JBJLRD010000120.1:0-774 GCF_050871305.1 Kineococcus gypseus
ATCACCGTTCGGTTGCCAACTCCCCGAGGCTTATCGCAGGCTCCCACGTCCTTCATCGGCTCCTGATGCCAAGGCATCCACCGTGCGCCCTTACACACTTGCCACCACCACACACCACCACCCACCCGAACAGAACGGTTGAAGAAGTCAACCCCACTGAACAGACGAGGAACGGCGCCGGCGGGCAAGCACAAGAACCCAAACCACAAAGACACAGAAAAAATCTACTCGACGAAGCACCACAACCCACCCGCCGCAGAAACGCTGATCGACAACCAACGACGACCACCGACCCCACCAACGGGCAGATGTTCTGCAATGCTCGCGTCCACTGTGCAGTTCTCAAGCAACAACCAGGTACCCTCCAGATGCGGCAAGCACCAGCACCGACGAACCCCACCCGCGCACACGCGCAGGAAAAGACGCGGCCGATGTGACCTGCCCCGGACGGTCCCGACAGAGAGAAGACCCCACCCCCTGGCGACCAGCCGGGCGAACCGACGATCACGTAGGGGTGGGTGTCCGGTCCCTCAGGACCCAACAGTGCGCCAGGCACCCACCGGAGTCGATCGTGACCGCGTTCCAAGCCGTGCACGTGCCCTCCACAGAGAGCACCGGCCGTACTAGCGATCACCACCGACGGTGAGTGCCGTGTTGATGTTCCACCCTGAAGCACCGGCCTCCAGACGTTCGCTGGAAGAAACCGGCCCTTGCCACCCACTGCCGAGGCAGGAGTGGAAGATGCTCCTTAGAAAGGAGGTGATCCAGCCGCAC
>NZ_JBJLRD010000121.1:0-743 GCF_050871305.1 Kineococcus gypseus
TGCCCGGAGCTGGACGGGCCGGTGCTGCGGGCGCTGGCGTGGCAGTTGGAGGACACCCGCGCGGACCTGGTCGTGGCGCCGGCCTTGACGGACGTGGCCGGGCCGCGGGTGGTGATCCGCCCGGTGGCGGGCCTGCCGCTGCTGCACGTGGAGCGCCCGGAGCTGCGGGGGTTGCGGCACGTGGGCAAGGCGCTGCTGGATCGCGGGTCGGCGGCGGCGGCGCTGGTGGTGCTGGCGCCGTTGTTCGCGCTGATCGCGCTGGCGGTGCGCCTGGACTCGCCGGGGCCGGCGTTCTTCCGCCAGACGCGGGTGGGCCGCGATGGCGCTGAGTTCACGATGGTGAAGTTCCGCTCGATGGTCACCGATGCCGAGCAGCGCCTGATCGACCTGCGTGAGCAGTCCGAGGGCAACGGGTTGCTGTTCAAGATGAAGCGCGATCCGCGCATCACGCGGGTGGGTGGGTTGTTGCGGCGCTACTCGCTGGATGAGTTGCCGCAGTTGTTCAACGTGCTGGCCGGTTCGATGTCGCTGGTGGGTCCGCGTCCGCCGTTGCCGCGGGAGGTGGCGCAGTACGGTGACGACCTTCGGCGGCGCCTGCTGGTCAAGCCGGGTCTGACGGGTCTGTGGCAGGTCAGCGGTCGCAGCGACCTGGACCTGGAGGAGTCCACGCGGCTGGACCTGCAGTACGTGGAGAACTGGTCCCCGGCGTTCGACGCGATGATCCTGGCCAA
This sequence comes from Kineococcus gypseus, assembly GCF_050871305.1. Classification (NCBI taxonomy): domain Bacteria; kingdom Bacillati; phylum Actinomycetota; class Actinomycetes; order Kineosporiales; family Kineosporiaceae; genus Kineococcus; species Kineococcus gypseus. The sequence goes on from NZ_JBJLRD010000121.1 coordinate 732, forward strand.
GACGGTCAAGGC
>NZ_JBJLRD010000012.1:0-92509 GCF_050871305.1 Kineococcus gypseus
GCGCGCGGGCGCCGCGCGCGGCGCCCGCGCGCCGGGCCTCAGCGCAGGGCGTGCAGGTGCAGGTGCCCGGCCAGGGCCTGCAGCTCCGGGGAGCGGGCCGCGAGCGCCTCCAGCTCGCGCAGCAGCCCGGCGTGGCCCTCGGCCTCCGCGCACGCGGCGGGCACGAGGTCGCTGAAGGTGCGGGTGCCCTCCACGGCGGTGACGGTGAAGCCGGCCGCCTCGGCCAGCCGCGCCGCCGAGGCGCGGTCGAAGCGCCGGCGCAGCGGGTCGGTGCCGCTCCAGCGGTGCTCCGCGTCGGACAGGGCGTGCAGCGCCTGCGGCAGCTGACCGGCCAGCACGCGGGCCAGCACCGTGGCGGGCCACTGCGCCACCAGCACGCTGAGGCGCCCGCCCGGGCGCAGGACCGCGTGCGCCGCGCGCAGCGCGGCGGCGGGGTCGTCGACGACCTCGAGCACGCCGTGGCACAGCAGGACGTCGGCGCCGCCGGCCGGCAGCAGCGCGGCCAGCTCCGTCGCGTCCCCCTGCACGGCGCGCACCCGCTCGGACAGGCCCGCCTCGGCGGTGCGCCGCTGCAGCGCCGCGAGGGCGTCCGGGGAGGGGTCGACGACGACGACGCGGTGGCCCAGCGCGGCCACCCGCACGGCCAGGCCGCCGGTGCCGCCGCCGACGTCGACCACCGACAGCGGCCCGTCTGCACCGCCGGCGCCGTGCGCGTCGGCGAGCAGCTGCTGCACGCCGTCCCACAGGACCGTCGACGCGGCTGGACGGCCCCGTTCCTTCGCCACCCGTTCCTCCCACCGCTCGCGGACGGGCCCCACCCTAGACACCGCCGCGCCCGCGGCCGCGGCGCCACCCGGGGCGCGCGCCGGCTCACCACCCCGGGCTGCCCGGGCTGGCGCCCCACAGCCGGCGCGGCGCGGCACCGGCGCTCGCCCCCGGACCGGCGCCGCGGGCGGCGGAGCGGGTGTCGCGCACGTCCACCCCCGGCGGGCGCAGGTCCGCGTACGGCGACTGCAGGAAGCCGCTGGGGTGCACCAGCACCCGGCCCGGCCCGCGCGCGCCGGGGTGCTCGCCGGGGCGGGCGGCGGGGTCGGCGGCGGGGTCGGCGGCGGGGTCGGCGTCCAGCAGGTCGCGCACCGCCGCCGCGCCGTCGCGCCGCCAGGTGCGCCACAGCCCGGTCAGCTCCCAGGCGCCGGTGGCGCGCAGCGAGACCCCGCGCGGGCCGGTGCGGCGCAGCACCCCGCGCACCAGCAGCAGCCAGGAGGAGAAGACCGTGGCCGTCCACGGCCCCTGCGCGTCGTCGAAGAAGGCCGCGTCGGCCGGGCCGGTGGAGTCGTCGAGGGTGAGGAAGACCACCCGCCGCCCCGAGCGCACCGGCGGGGTCTGGGTGGCGACTTTGGCCCCGGCCACCATCAGGTGCGAGCCGTTGCGGCGGTGCAGCAGGTCGCGGGCGGGGGTGACGCCCAGCGCGCGCAGCAGCGGCACGTAGGCGGTGACGACGTGGGCGCTGGCGTCCAGGCCCAGCACCTCCAGCTCGGCGCGCACCCGCTCGGCGGCGCCGACCTCCGCCAGCCCGCCGGGCACCGGCTCCTCCGGGGCGTCGCCCAGGTCCAGCGCCAGCTGCACCCCGGGGTCGCGGGGGCCGCCGGGGCCGTCGCGCAGGGGTGCGCGGGGCGCGGGCCGCGGGCCGCGGCGGGCCCCGCGGTCGCGGCGCTCCAGCTCGGCCACCTGCAGCAGCAGGTCCCGGCGGGTGGCGCGGCCGCGGCGGGCCGTGCCGGTGGTGCCCGTGCCGTGCACGGCGTCCAGCGCACCGGCCAGCACCAGGCGCTCGGCCAGCGGCCGCGAGGGGCGCGCGCGCTGCCAGACGTCGGCCAGCGAGCGGTACGGCTGCCCGGCCACGAGGCGGGCGACCTCGGCGGCGGAGGCGCCCGCCACGTCGCTCAGCGACAGCCGCACGCCGTACCCGGTGCCGTCGGCCACCCCCGCGCCCAGCTCGCCGCGCGCCGCGCGCGCCGTGCCTCCGCCCCGCTCGGCGGCGGGCGCGTCCGGGCTCGGCACCCGCTCGACGCGGTAGGTGTCGCCGGAGGCGTTGACGTCCAGGCCGAGCACCCGCACGCCCAGGCGGCGCGCCTCGTCGAGCAGCAGCCGCTTGGGGTACATGCCCGGGTCGTGGGTGAGCACGCCGGCCAGGAACGCGGCGGGGTGGTGGGTCTTCAGCCACGCCGACTGGTAGGTGGGCAGCGCGAAGGCCGCCGCGTGGGCCTTGCAGAAGCCGAAGGAGCCGAAGGCGCGCAGCACCCCCCAGACGCGCTCGACGACCGCCGGGGCGAAGCCGTGCTCGGCGGCGCGCTCGCGGAACCACGGCTCGAGCTCGCGCTGCCCCTCGCGGGTGCCCAGGCGCCGGCGGTGCTCGTCGGCCAGCGCCCGGTCGGCGCCGGTGGTCACGCGCAGCACCTCGATGACCTGCTCGTGGAAGACGACGACGCCGTGCGTCTCGGCCAGCACCGGGCGCAGCCGCTCGTCGAGCACGTCCGCCGGCGCCCAGCCCTGCCGCGCCCGCAGGAACGGGGTGACCATGTCCGACTGCACCGGGCCGGGGCGGAAGAGGGAGATGTCGACGACGAGGTCGGCGAACGTCTCCGGCCCGAAGCGGCCGATCAGCTCGCGCTGGCCCGGGGACTCGATCTGGAAGCAGCCCAGCGTGCGCGTGGAGCGCACGAGCCGGAAGGTGGCCGGGTCGTCCAGCGGCACTTGCGCGCGGTCGTCGAGGTCGAGCTCCTCGCCCTCCACGCGGGCGACCTCGCGCACCGCGTGGGCCATCGCCGACTGCAGCCGCACCCCGAGGACGTCCAGCTTGAGCAGCCCCATCTCCTCGACGTCGTCCTTGTCGAAGTGGCTGACCGGGAAGCCGCCGCGGCTGGTGCCCACCGGGGTGCGCCGCAGCAGCCCGCGGCCGGAGAGCACCAGCGCGCACGGGTGCATCGCCACCTGCCGCGGCAGGCCGTCCAGGCGGGCGACGAGGTCGAAGAAGGCGTCGAGGCGCCCGGCGCCCAGGGCGCTGCCGCGCAGCTCGGGCAGCTCGGCCAGCGCCGCGCGCGCCTCGCGGGCCCGCACGTGCGGGAAGGCGGTGGCCAGGGCGTCGACCTCCGCCGGCGGCAGGCCCAGCGCGGCGCCCACGGCCCGCACGGCGTGGCGCACCCGGTAGGTGGCCACGCTGGACAGGCCGGTGACGCGCTCGGCGCCGAAGCGCGCCAGCACCGCCGAGCACACCTCCTCGCGGCGGGCGGACTCCACGTCGAGGTCGATGTCGGGCAGCTGCCGGCGGCGGGTGTTGAGGAAGCGCTCCATGAGCAGGCCGTGCTCGAGGGGCTCCACGCCGGAGATGCCCAGCAGGTGGTTGACGAGGCTGCCGGCGCCGGAGCCGCGGGCGGCCACGCGCACCCCCAGGGCGCGGGTGAGGTCGCACACGTCGGCGACGGTGAGGAAGTAGCCGGCGAAGCCGACGCGCGCGACGACGTCCAGCTCCTCCTCCAGGCGGCGGTGCACCGCGGCCAGCCGCCGCTCGCCGGCGCCCGGGTAGCAGCGGCCCACGCCCGCCGCGCAGCGCGCGCGCAGCACCGCGTCCGGGTGCGCGCCGGGCGGCAGCCGCAGCGCGGCGGCGTCGGGCAGGTGGGCCCGGCCGGTGCCCAGGTCGGCCGCGGGGTCCAGGCGGGCGCGCGCGGCCAGGTGCGCGGTGGCGCCGAGCAGCTCGCCGGCCAGCGCCGCGGCCCCGCCGGCGCCGGCGGCCGCGCGGGCGACGAGGGCGGCGGTGCGGGCCATGCCCGCGGCGTCGACGAGGTGGCCCTGCGCGGTGCTGCGGTCCAGGTGGCGGGTGCCCAGCGGCACGAGGCGGCGCACGGCGTCGAGCAGGTCGGCGGTGACCGCGCCGTCGGGGGTGGCGTGGCGCACGGCCGCGGTGAGCACGGCGGGCACCCCCTCGGCGCGCGCCAGCGCCAGCAGCCGCGCGGCGTGCTCGACGCTGCCGGGGGTGCCGGGCGCGCAGTGGTGGCAGACGACCTCGACGTGCAGGCAGTCCTCGGGCAGCGCGTCGCGCCAGCGGCGCAGCACCGCGCGGGCGACGTCCTCGCGGTGGGCCAGCACGGCGCGACCCACCTCGGAGGACGGGCCCAGCAGCACCGCCAGCGCCGCGGCGCCCCCGGCGGCGGCGTGCCGGGAGAACGCCTCGACGGCGGCGACGGGGTGCCCGCGCCCGCCGGCGCGGTGGGCGGCGCTGACCAGCGCGCACAGCGCGGCCCACCCCTCGCCGGCGGTCAGCCCGGGCGCGGCGCCCAGCGCGAGGGCGGTGGCGCGCGGCCACCTCGGGTCGACGGCGGCCCCGCCGCGCACCGGCGAGCGGGCGCCGCCCGCGGTGCGGGTGCCGGCGGGACCGCCAGGCCCGCGGGGAGCGGCGGGAGCGGCGGGGTCGGCCCAGGCGGGCAGGCCGGCGAGCAGCCCGGTGGGCGCGGTGGCCAGGTCCACGCCGAGCACGGGCGCCAGGCCGGCCCCGGCGCAGGCGCGCACGAACCGCACCGCGCCGTGCAGCGCGTCGCGGTCGGTCAGGGCCAGGGAGCCCATGCCCAGGTCCGCGGCGCGGGCCACCAGCTCGGCGGGGCTGGAGACGCCGTGGCGCAGCGAGCAGCTCGAGGCGACGTGCAGGTGCGTGAACGCCGGGGCGGACGCGGACGTGGACGTGCGGGTGGGCGGGGCGGGCGGCAAGGACGTCCTCCTGCGGGTGGTGCGCCCGCGGGGAAGGACGGAGCAGCGGTGGGTCGGGACCGGCGGCCGGTCGGCGCGCCGGGGGGTTCAGCTGGCCAGCGGGTGCAGCCTGCTCAGGCCGAGCAGTGCCTCGACGACGCGGTGGAACTCCACCGCGTCGGCCAGCAGGGTCTCGGCGGCGGCGGCGTCGACGACGTCGGTGCGGCCGGCCTCCACGCGCGCGCGCACGGGGGCGGTGGAGGAGAAGCGCCGGGACCAGGCTTCCAGGGCGGGGTCCAGGCGTGGCAGCATCTCCCACACGCTGCGCGGCTGGCTGCGCCGCGGGGCGGTGGGCCTGCCGTGCACGGCGACGAGCGCGGCGCCGGCGCGCAGGGCCGAGAGGTGGGCGTGGACGTAGCGGTCGGCGGGCTCGCTCGCGGCGGCTGCGGCGCGCAGCTCCGCCTCGCAACGCTCGAGCAGGTCCAGGGCGGCGGTGTTCAGGGGTCGGGGGCGGTCGGTGGTGCCCTCGGGGGCGCCACCGGGGGAAGATGCCCTCGGGGTGGTCATCGCGGTTCGCCTCTCCGGTGGTGTCCGGACGTCAGTCGCTGACGCGCAGCAGGCGCCACGCGTCGTCACCCTCCTGGGTACCAGCCGCCTCCGACACGGGGGCCCCGGCAGTGCCCGGCGCGTGCGCGGCGGTGCCGGCCGCGACGGGGTGCGCCAGGTCGTACACGCCCGGCCGGGTGCGGCCCACGGCGGCCTCGACGCGGAAGACCTCGCGCTCCAGCTCGCCCAGCGACAGCACGCGCCGCTGCCCCCCGGCGCCGGCGCCCGGCACCCGCGCCGCCGGCGCGGGCGCCTCCTCGCCGTGCACCGCGGCCACCGCGGGCTGCTCCCACCAGGCGCTGCGCTCGCGCCACTGCGCCAGCACCGCGTGCACCAGGTAGAGCCGGCCGCGCCAGACGAACTGCACCGGGGCGCCGGGGGCGCCCTGCAGGACGCCGCACCGCACGTGCACCTCGTCCGAGAACCGTCGCACCGCTGACTCCCTCCGCTCCAGCCGGCGCCGCGGGCTGTCCGCGGCGGGCGAGCCGGGGGAAGCGGCCCGTCGCGGCGCGCCCGGGGCGCGGGCCGCGGGAGCTTCCCCTCCTCCCCGGACCGCGCCGCCGAGCGGCCACGTCGTTCGAACACCGGTTCGAACGCTCTTCGAAGCTACACCACCCCCGCCACCCGGCGTCAACGCCTCGAGGAGCCGTCCACAGGCCCCCGGCGCGGGGCGCCCGCTGCTCCCCCGACGGTCCCCGGCGTTCGCCGCGACGCGCCGCCGCGACCGGCCTACCGTGGGGGGGCATGAGGGGGACCACCGGCGAGGGCACCGCCGCGCAGGGCCTCCTCGACGCGCTCCCGGAGGCGGCGGGGGCCGCGCCCGCCGTCGCGGCCCCGCCCGTCGGCCCGCTCACGCCCCCCACCGCGGCGCCGGCCGGCGCGGCGCCGCTCGAGCCGGCTGCACTCGGGCCCGCCGCGGCGGGCGGGCGCGACGGGCGCGACGGGCACGGGCACCCGGCGGTGGCCGCCACCTCGCGCGCGCTGGCCGACCTGGGCGCCACCGGGCGGGTCGTGCTCCTGCCGGCGGACGTGCGCGGCCCCGCCCGGGTCGCCCTGCACCTGGGGGTGCCGGCCGGGGCCGTGGCCCGCAGCACCCTGCTGCGCGCCCCCGACGGGCACCCGTTGCTCGTGCTCGCCTCCTCGGCCCACGACCTGTGCGCGCCGCTGCTGGCCGCGGTGCTGGGCCTGCCCGGGCTGGAGGAGGCCGGTGAGGCGGAGTCGGTGCGCCGCACCGGCTCGGTGCTGGGGTCGGCCTCCCCGCTCGGGCTGGCCGAGCCGCTGCCCACCTACGTCGACGTCACGCTCGCCCTGCACCGCGTGGTGTGGGTGCCGGCGGGCCACCCGCGCGCGCTGTTCCCCACCCGCTACGACGAGCTGCTGAGGATGGCCTGCGCCCACCCGGTCGAGACGGGGTGAGCGCGCTCCTGGAGGGCCTGGCCGTCCAGGAGGTGGCGGGGGCCGGGCCGCACGACCCCCAGGTGCTGCTGGTGCACGGGCTCGGCGCCGGGGCGAGCACGTGGTCGCTGGTGCTGCCGCACCTGGCCGGGGGGCACCGCGTGCTGGTCGTCGACCTGCCCGGCCACGGCGCCAGCCCGCCGCTGGAGGACGGCGACCCCACCGCCATGCACCCGCCCGCCCTCGGCCGGCGCCTGCACCGCGCGGCGCAGCGGCTGCGCGCGGCCACCGGGCGCCCCGTGCACCTGGTGGGGCACTCGCTGGGCGGCTGGGTGTGCCTGGAGGCGGCCGCCGCCGACGGCGCGGGGCGCACCGGCGCACCGGCCGTCGCCGGCGTCGTGGCGCTGGCCCCCGCGGGCCTGTGGGCGCGCCCGCGGCGGCGCCCGCCCCTGCTGCCCACCGGCCAGCGCTTCGCCCGCTGGTACGCGCGCGCCGCCCCCCACCTGCCGGTGGACCCGCTGCCCACCGCCTGGGGCCGCGCGCTGGCCTTCGCGGCCACCAGCGCCGCCCCGCGCGCGCTGCCGGCCGAGCTGGCGCGCGAGGCGGTGATGTCGGTGGCCGCCGCCGCCGGGTACGCGGCCGCCGACGCGGGCATGGCCTCGGGGGCGTTCACCCGCGGCGCGGACGTGCGGGTGCCGGTGGTGGTGGTGACCGGCCGGCGCGACCGGGTGCTGCCGCCCTCGCACCTGCTGCGCTCGTGCGCGCCGCCGGGCGCGCGGTGGCTGGAGTGGGAGCGCTGCGGGCACGTGCCCGCCTGGGACCGCCCCGCCGACGTGGCGGCGCTCGTGCGCGAGCACGTGGCCGCCGCCGAGCGCGCGGCGGGACGGGCCGGCGGGACGGGCGGACCGGCGGGCGGGCCCGCGGGCGGACCGGCGGGACCGGCGCGTAGCGTCGCGGGGTGAGCGAGCCGCGACCCGAGCAGCGCCCGGCCCTGGTCACCCTGGACGTGTGGGGCGTGGCCCCGCGCGCGGTGCCGGCGGCGCTGGCGCGCATGGCCCTGGACCGCCCGCTGCTGGCGCGCACCCCCGGGGCGCGCTTCGCGAAGCTGCTGGGCACCGGCGACGGGCGCACCTTCACCGCGCGCGACGCGGACCCGCTGCGCTGGGCGGTGCTGGTGGCGTGGTCGCGCCCCGAGGACGCGGCCGCCTTCGAGTCCTCGCCCACGGTGCGTGCCTGGCGGCGGCTCTCGCGCGAGCGGCTGCGGGTGGAGATGGCGCCGCTGACCAGCCGGGGGCGCTGGGGCGGGCGCGCGCCGTTCGGGCCGGAGGACCTGCGCGGGGCGCGGGCGCACGACGGCCCGGTCGCCTCGATCACCCGCGCGCGGCTGCGCACCCTGCGGGCGCGCTCGTTCCGGCGCTCGGTGCCGCCGGTGGCCGCGGACCTGCAGCGGGTGCCGGGGCTGCGCTGCGCGCTGGGCGTCGGGGAGTCGCCGCTGCTGCACCAGGGCACCTTCTCCCTGTGGGCCTCCACGGCGGCGCTGCGCGGGTTCGCGCACCGGCGCCCGGCGCACGTGGACGTCATGGACCGCACCGGCCCGGAGGGCTGGTACGCCGAGGAGCTGTTCGCCCGCTTCGCGGTGCGCTCGGTCACCGGCACCCTGGACGGACGCACCCCCTGAGCCGTCCGGGTGGCGGTGGGGCGCACGCGGTACCGCGAGCGCCGGCCGGTGGCCACGCTGGAGGTGTGGAGACCTCCCCCGTCGCGCTGCTGGGCCTGCTCGCCCGCGGCGCCGCGCGGGCGCTGGTCGCGCTGTGGTGGTGGGGCCCGCACCCGGAGCGGGTGGCGCCGGGCGGCACGGGCCGCGGGCGCGCCGCGCGGCTGCACCGCCGAGCCTGGCGCACCGGCCGGGTGCTGGGCTGGTCGTGGGGCCTGGCCGTCGCGGTCGCGCTCGTGGCGGCGACGGCCGCGGTGCTCGCCGCACCGGGCACCGCGGGCCCCTGAGCGCGCCCCTCCCGCGGGCGCCGGCGTCCGCGCCCCTCCCTAGAGTGGCGCGGTGCTCTCCCGACCCGCGCCGGCCGTCGCCGGCGCGCTCACCGCCGCGGCGGTCCTGACGCAGGTGGCGCACCCGCTGCTGCGCGGCGAGGCGCTGCGCCGCGCGACCATCGGCTCGGTCGGCGCGTTCTGCGCCGCCGCGCTCGCCGACGCGGCCCGGCGCGGCGGCGCGCGCGGCGGGGCGACGGCGCTGGTGGTGGCCGGCGGGCTGGGCCTGCTCGCCGAGGCCGTGGGCACCCGCACCGGCCGGCCGTTCGGGCGCTACCGCTACGCGGGCACGCTGGGCCCGCAGGTGCTGCAGGTGCCGGTCGTGGTGCCGCTGGCCTGGACGATGCTGGCCTGGCCCTCGGTGCAGCTGGGCCGCCGGCTGGCCCCGCGCGGGCGCGGGCACCACGCCGCGGTCGTCGGCGCGGCGGCGTGGACGCTGGCCAGCTGGGACCTCTTCCTGGACGCGCAGATGACCGCGGCCGGGCACTGGGAGTTCGAGGTGCCGCACCCGCACCTGCCGGGCCTGCCGGGCGTGCCGCTGAGCAACTACGCCGGCTGGCTGCTGACCGCCACCGCCATCTGCGCCGCCCTGCACGCCGCGCTGCCCGAGGAGCGCCAGCGCGAGGTGCCGCAGGCGGTGCCCGCCTGGCTGCTGGGCTGGACGTGGCTGGGCTCGACGCTGGCCAACGCCGCCTTCTTCCGCCGCCCGGCCGCCGCCGCGTGGGGCGGGGTGGCCATGGGCCTGACGGTGGGGCCCTACCTGCGCTCGCTGAGGCGCGGCGCGTGAGGGGGCACGCGGGGCGGCACGGCCGGCGCGGCCCGGTGCGCCGGGCGCTGCGCGCCCTGACGTGGGCCGGCTCGGCCGCGGCCGGCGCCCTGACCGCCCACTCCCTGCTCAACGCCCGGGCGCTGCGCACCCCCTCGCCGGAGCCGGCGCCGGTGGCCGAGCGCGTCAGCGTGCTGGTGCCGGTGCGCGACGAGGAGGAGCGCGCGGGCGCCTGCCTGGCCTCGCTGCTGGACCAGGTGGGCGTGGCCGACGTGGAGGTGCTCGTCCTCGACGACGCCTCGCGCGACCGCACCGCCGAGGTGGTGGCGGCGGTGGCCGCGGCCGACCCGCGCGTGCGGCTGCTGCGCGGGGACGGCCCGCCGCCGGGCTGGCTGGGCAAGCCGCACGCCTGCGCGCAGCTGGCCGCGGCGGCCACCGGCTCGGTGCTGGTGTTCGTCGACGCCGACGTGGTGCTGGCCCCGCACGCGCTGGCGGCCGGGGTGGAGCTGCTGCGCGGCACCGGCCTGGACCTGCTCTCGCCGTACCCGCGGCAGCTGGCGCACACCTGGAGCGAGCGGCTGGTGCAGCCGCTGCTGCAGTGGTCGTGGCTGACGACGCTGCCGCTGCGCGCGGCGGAGGTCTCCCCGCGCCCGTCGCTGTCGGCGGCCAACGGCCAGCTGCTGCTCGTCGACGCCGCGGCGTACCGGCGCGCCGGCGGGCACGCGGCGGTGCGCGGGCAGGTGCTCGACGACATCGCGCTGCTGCGCGCGGTGAAGGCCTCCGGCGGGCGCGGCGGCGTCGCCGACGGCACCGCGCTGGCGACCTGCCGGATGTACGACGGCTGGCCGGCGCTGCGCGAGGGGTACGCGAAGTCGCTGTGGTCGGCGTTCGGCTCCCCCGCCTCGGCGGTGGCGGTCTCCGCGGGGCTGGCGGTGGCGTACGTGCTGCCGCCGCTGGCGGCGCTGGGCGGCTCGCGGGCCGGGGCCGCCGGCTACGTCGCGGCGGTCGTGGGCCGCTACGCGGCCGCCGAGCGCACCGGGGGGCGCTCCCTGCCGGACGCGCTGGGGCACCCGGCGTCGGTGGTGCTGCTGATCGGGCTGCTGGCGGACTCCTGGGCGCGGCACCGCCGCGGGCGGCTGGCGTGGAAGGGGCGGGTGCTGCCGTGAGCGGGGTGCCGCGGTGAGCCGCGTGGTGGTGGTCGGCGCCGGGCTGGGCGGGCTGTCGGCGGCGGCGCGGCTGGCGGCGCTGGGCCACGACGTCGTGCTGTGCGAGCAGGCGCAGGAGGTCGGCGGCAAGCTGGGCTGGTTCAGCCGCGACGGCTTCTCCTTCGACACCGGCCCGTCGCTGCTGACGCTGCCGGCGGTGCAGCGCGACCTCTTCCTCACGACCGGCGCCCCGATCGAGTCGGTGCTGGACGTGGTGGCGCTGGACCCGGTGGCGCACTATCGCTTCGGCGACGGCACCGAGGTGGACCTGCCCGGCGGCGGGCTGCCGCGGGTGGCCGCCGCGCTGGACGCGGCGCTGGGCGCGGGCGCCGGCGAGCAGTGGACGGCGTTCCTGCGGCGCGCCGGCGCGGTGTGGGACGTGGCGCGCGAGCCGTTCCTGGAGTCGCCGCTGGAGGGCCCGCGCACGCTGCTGCGCCTGGCGCGCAGCGCCTCGGACGTGCGCGCGGTGGCCCCGTGGTCCTCGCTGCGCTCCCTGGGCCGGCGCCACCTGCGCGACCCGCGCCTGCGGGTGCTGCTGGACCGCTACGCCACCTACTCCGGCTCGCACCCGGCGAAGGCGCCGGCGGCGCTGGCCACGGTGCCCTACGTCGAGCAGACCTTCGGCGCCTGGTACGTGCGCGGCGGGCTGCGGCTGCTGGCGGAGGCGGTGGCCGACCGGGCCCGCGAGCGCGGGGTGGTGGTGCGCACGGGGGCGGCCGTGGAGGCGGTGCTGGAGTCCGGCGGGCGCGCGGCGGGGGTGCGCCTGGCCGGCGGGGAGGAGCTGCGCGCGGACGTGGTGGTCTCGGCGGTGGACGCCGCGCACCTGTACCGCGACCTGCTGCCGCGCCCGCGGCTGCGCCCGTCGCCGCGGCGGCGCTCCTCCTCGGGGTTCGTGCTGCTGCTGGCGCTGGACGGGCGCACCCCGGGGCTGCGGCACCACACCGTGCTCTTCCCGCACGACTACGACGCGGAGTTCGCCGACCTGGCCGCCGGCCGGCCGGTGGCCGACCCCACGGTGTACGTCAGCGCCCCCGACGACCCGGCGCTGCGCCCCTCGCCGGACACCGAGGCGTGGTTCGTGCTCGTCAACGCGCCCGTGCACGACCCCGGCGCGCGCGCCCCGGGCGGCACGGACTGGACGGACGCGGCGCTGGTGGAGCGCTACGCCGACCACGTGCTGGCCACGATGGCCCGGCGCGGGCTGGACGTGCGCGGGCGGCTGCGCTGGCGGGAGGTGCGCACCCCGGCGGAGCTGGAGCGGCGCACCCGCAGCGACGGCGGCGCCATCTACGGCACCTCCAGCGACGGGGCGCGCTCGGCGTTCCTGCGCCCGGCGAACCGCTCGCCGGTGCCCGGGCTCTTCCTCGTCGGCGGCAGCGCGCACCCCGGCGGGGGCCTGCCGCTGGTGGGGCTGTCGGCGCGCATCGTGGCCGACCTCGTCGGCCCCGCCTGAGCGCGCGCTCAGAGCCGGCGGCCCAGGGCCACCGCGACCTGCACGAGCCCGACGGCGCCCAGGGCGCTCCAGGCGCCCGCGCCCAGCAGCGCCCACGGCGCCTGCCCCGGCGCGATGGCCGTGGCCGCCGCGCACCCGGCCGCCACGGCGATGCGCACCGGGCGCTCGGCGACGCTGACGACCCCCACGTCCGCCACGCCCAGGCCCTGGGCGCGGGCGCGCACGTACTCCTGCAGCTGCGCCAGGGCGCCGGCCAGCGCCGCCAGCCAGGCCGGCGCCCCGCAGCCGAGCAGCACCAGCGCGCACGCGGCGTCGCCGACGCGGTCGCAGCACGCGTCCAGCAGCGCCCCGCGGTCGCTGGTGCGCCCGCGCAGCACGGCCACCGCCCCGTCGAGGTTGTCCAGCACCCCGCCGGCGGCCACGGCCAGCGCCACCGCCGTGGCGGCCGCGCCACCGGGACCGGCGGCCAGCGCCAGCCAGGCCGCCGCGGCCGCCAGCGCCGTGCCGGCCACCGTCACCGCCGCCGGGGGCACCCGCGCGGCCGCCAGCGGCACGGCCAGCACGTGCACGCCGGAGAGCCAGGCGCGCACCAGCCCGGTGGCCGGGGCGCCGCCGTGCAGCAGCGACCAGCGGCGCAGGTACTCCGCGCGGCCGGGCACGGCCGGTCCGCGCGTTTGACGGGCGCGCTCGGTGGGCACGGGGATCACCGTAGGCCGGGAGCGGTTGTGCGCACCCGGTCGCCGCGCGCTGCGCGGGCTGCCTAGAGTGCCCCTGTGCCGCCGCCCCCCACCGCGCCCACGACGGTCCCCGACCCCTCGCGGCGCGCCGCCGCGCTCGGGGTGCGCGAGCGGGTGGAGGAGGTGCTCGCCGCCTTCCTGGAGGACCAGCGCGCGGTGCTGGGCGAGCTGGGCGAGGACTGCGAGCCGCTGCTGCGGGCGGTGACCACGCTGCTGGACGGCGGCAAGCGGCTGCGCCCGGCGTTCTGCTACTGGGGCTACCGCGGCGCCGACGGCGCGCTGACCGGCCGCTCCGAGGAGGGCATCGTGACCGCCGCGGCGGCCCTGGAGCTCTTCCAGGCCGCCGCCCTGCTGCACGACGACGTGATGGACGACTCCGACACCCGCCGCGGGCGCCCGGCGGCGCACCGCTGGTTCGCCGCGCTGCACGCCGACGACGGCTGGGCCGGCAGCGCCGAGCGCTTCGGGCTGGCCGGCGCCGTGCTGGCCGGCGACCTGTGCCTGGCCTGGAGCGACGAGCTGTACGAGCGCGCGCCGCTGGGCGCCGAGGCGCTGCGCCGCGGCCGGCGCGTCTTCGAGACGATGCGCACCCAGCTCATGGGCGGGCAGTACCTGGACATGCTGGAGCAGGCGTGCTCCGAGCGGCTGGGCCCGGCCGGGGCGGTCGAGCGCGCCCGCCGGGTGGTGCGCTTCAAGAGCGCGAAGTACTCCGTGGAGCACCCGCTGCTGCTGGGCGCGACGCTGGCGGGGGCGCCGCAGCCGCTGCTGGCGGACCTGTCCCGCTTCGGGCTGGCGCTGGGCGAGGCCTTCCAGCTGCGCGACGACGTGCTGGGCGTCTTCGGCGACCCGGCCGAGACCGGCAAGCCCGCCGGCGACGACCTGCGCGAGGGCAAGCGCACCGTGCTGGTGGCCCTGGCGCTGCGGGCCGCCTCCCCCGCCCAGGCCGCGCTGGTCTCGCGCCACCTGGGCGACCCGGCGCTGGACGCCGCGGGCGTGGAGGCGCTGCGCGAGGTGCTCACGGGCACCGGCGCGCTGGACGGCGTGGAGGGGATGATCGCCGAGCAGGTCGACACCGCCTGCGAGGCGCTGGACGCGGCCGACCTGACGGAGCCGGCGCGCGCCGCGCTGCACGAGCTGGTCGTCGCCGCCACGAGCAGGAGGTCCTGATGAGCGGGTTGACGCGGGCGCTGGACTGGCTGCCGGGGCGCACCCGGCGGGTGGAGGGGCCCACCGACCGCGTCGTCGTGGTCGGCGCGGGGCTGGCGGGGCTGTCGGCGGCGATGCGCCTGGCCGCGGCCGGGCGCGAGGTCACCGTGCTCGAGCGCGAGGACGTGCCCGGCGGGCGCGCGGGGCTGTCCGTCAAGGACGTGCCCGGCGGGCAGTACCGCTTCGACACCGGCCCGTCGGTGCTGACGATGCCCGACCTCATCGCCGACTGCTTCGACGCGCTGGGCGAGCGCGTGGAGGACTGGCTGCAGCTGCGGCCGGTGGACCCGCTGTACCGGGGCACGTTCGCCGACGGCTCGCGCCTGGAGGTCTCCGCGGAGGTCGAGCGCACCGCGCAGGCGATCTCCGAGCTGTGCGGCGGCGCGGAGGCCGACGGCTACCGCCGCTTCGTGGCGCACGTGGGCGACCTGTACCGCTACGAGATCCGCGACTTCATCGACTCCAACATCGACACCCCGCTGGACCTGCTCAAGCCGAACCTGGTGCGCCTGCTGGCCGCCGGCGGGTTCAAGAAGATGGCCCCCGAGGTGGCCAAGTACCTCAAGGACCCGCGCACGCAGCGCATGTTCTCCTTCCAGGCGCTGTACGCGGGCCTGTCCCCCTTCGACGCGCTGGCGCTGTACTCGGTGATCGCGTACATGGACACCGTCGCGGGGGTGTTCTTCCCCGAGGGGGGCATGCACGCGATCCCCACGGCGATGGCGGCCGCGGCGGAGAAGCACGGGGTGCAGTTCCACTACGGCACCGAGGTGGCGAGCGTGGAGCGCACCGGCCGCCGGGCCACCGGGGTGCTGACCACCGACGGGCGCCGCTTCGCCGCCGACGCGGTGGTGCTCAACCCCGACCTGCCGGTGGCGCACCGCGACCTGCTGGGCACCGACCCGTGGCGGGTGCGGCACCTGACGTACTCGCCCTCGTGCTACCTCATGCACGTCGGCTCCAGCGCGGACTACCCCGACCCGGTGCACCACTCCATCCACTTCGGCGCGGCGTGGGAGGAGGTGTTCGCCGAGCTGCTCGACGGCCGGCTCATGAGCGACCCGTCGATCCTCGTCTCGCGCCCCACCGTCTCCGACCCGGGCCTGGCGCCGGCGGGCAAGCACGTGTACTACGTGCTCTTCCCCACCCCGTCGCTGGCGGCGGGCAGCTCCCCGATCGACTGGGACCGCCTGGCCCCGCGCTACCGCGAGCACGTCATGGGCGTGCTCGCCGAGCGCGGCTACCCCGGCTTCTCCGACGCCGTGGAGGCCGAGGACGTCATCACCCCGGCCGACTGGGAGCGGCAGGGCATGGCCGCGGGCGCGCCGTTCGCGTCCTCGCACGCCTTCCGGCAGACCGGCCCGTTCCGCCCGAGCAACCTGTGGGGCGAGAACGTCGTGTTCACCGGCTCGGGCACCCAGCCCGGGGTGGGGGTGCCGATGGTGCTCGTCTCGGGCCGGCTGGCCGCCGAGCGCGTCACCGGGCCCGTGCCCGGGTACCGCTCGCGGGCGTGGCGCTGAGCGCGCCGGGCGGGGCGCTGCCGCGCAGCAGCGCCCGCGCGCTGGACGAGGCCGCGCGCACCGACCCGGCGCTGCGCGAGCCGGAGCTGCGCGCCGCCTTCGAGGGGTGCCGGCTGCTGCACGCCGAGCACGGCAAGACGTACTACCTGGCCACGCTGCTGCTGCCGCCGGCCAAGCGGCCGTACGTGTGGGCCCTGTACGGCTTCGCCCGCTACGCCGACGAGTTCGTCGACTCCCTCACCGACCCCGACCCCGCCGCCCTGGTGGACTGGTCCGACGCCTTCCTGGAGGCGCTGGGCTCGGGGGGTCCCGAGGGGCCCGCGGACCCGGTGGGGCGGGCGATGGCCGCCACCATGCGCCGCTGGGACATCCCGCGCGAGCACGTCGAGGCGTTCCTGACCTCGATGCGCATGGACATCACCGAGACCGGCTACGCCACCTACGAGGACCTGCGCCGGTACGTGTACGGCTCCGCGGCCGTCATCGGCCTGCAGATGCTGCCGGTGCTGGAGCCGGTGGTCCCGGGCGCGGAGGCGCCGGCGCGCGCGCTCGGCGAGGCGTTCCAGCTGTCCAACTTCATCCGCGACGTCGGCGAGGACCTCGACCGCGGGCGGGTGTACCTGCCGCAGGAGGACCTCGACGCCTTCGGGGTCACCCGCGAGGACCTGCTCGCCGGGCGCCGCGCCGGCACCACCCCGCCGGCGGTGCGCGAGCTGCTGGCCTTCGAGGTGGCGCGCACCCGCGAGCTGTACGCGCAGGCCGAGCCGGGCATCGCGATGGTGCACCCCACCAGCCGCGACTGCCTGCGCACCGCCTACGAGCTCTACGGCGGCATCCTCGGCGCGGTCGAGGCCGTCGACCACGACGTGCTCGGCCGGCGGGTGCGCGTGGGGCTGCCGCGCCGGCTGGCGGTGGCGCTGCCCGGCCTGGGCCGCGCCCGCCTGGCCCGCCACCGCGAGGCGCGCTGGCGCAGCGCCTGAGCCGGCCGGCCCCGGCAGGGGCCGGCCGGTCGGGGCGGGCGGGTCAGCCGGTCGGGCGGGTCAGAAGGACAGCGCCTGCGCCCGGCGGCGCACCTCGGTCTTGCGGTTGGCGCGCAGCGCGTCGATCGGCGTGCCCGGCAGGGTCTCGTCGGGGGTGAACAGCCAGCGCACGCTCTCCGCGTCGCCGTAGCCGGAGTCCATGAGCACCGACAGGGTGCCGCGCAGGTGGTTCAGCGGGCCCTCGGGGGTGACGAACGCGGCGGGGATCGAGGCGACCGAGCGCTCGCCGCGGCGCAGGGCGATCAGCTCGCGCTCCTGCAGCCAGCGGCGGACG
Organism: Kineococcus gypseus; assembly: GCF_050871305.1. Lineage (NCBI taxonomy): Bacteria > Bacillati > Actinomycetota > Actinomycetes > Kineosporiales > Kineosporiaceae > Kineococcus > Kineococcus gypseus. The sequence continues at coordinate 16,977 of NZ_JBJLRD010000012.1, forward strand.
GTGCGCAGGTCCACGCCGGCCACCTCCGCGGCGTCGGGGACGGTGAGCCACTCGGGGACCAGGGCGTCCAGCCCGTCGCCGTGCTCACGGGCGATGTCTGCTCTCAGCGGTGCTGCCACGCGCCCAGCGTGCCACCTCCCGGCGACACGACACGAGCGGCACGTCCCACACACCGGGCCCGCGGTGATCCATCGTGGGGGGCGGTGCGCCCGCCGCGCTCGGGTAGGTTGCGAGCCCGGCCGGCCCACCGGCACCAGCACCGGTACGACCTACGGGAGGGACCCCCGCATGGCCGAGCACGGCGACGACCCGAACACCCCCGAGGAGCCGCGCAGGCGCAGCCGCTGGCTGGCCGCCGCCGCCCTCGTCGGTGCGGCGGGCCCCACCGCGGTCGTGCCCGCCGGTGCCGCCGCCGCGGCGCCCTCCACCGCCGCGCACGCCGACGCCGCCGTGGACGGCGAGCAGGTCGTCACCGTGCGCCGCGGCGACACGGTCAGCGGCATCGCCGCGCGCACCGGCAGCACCGTGCGCGCCATCGTGCGGGCCAACGAGCTGGGCGCCGCGGCGCGCATCGTGGAGGGCCAGCGCCTGCGGGTGCCGGCGCCCGGCACCGAGGCGCCCGCCCCGGCGCCGGCCCCCGAGGCGCCCGCGGAGCACACCGTCGTGCCCGGCGACACCCTCTCGGGCATCGCCGCGGCCCGCGGCACCACCGTGGCCGCGCTGCGCGAGGCCAACGGCCTGGACGCGCGCGGGTTCATCCGCGCCGGGCAGGTGCTCAAGCTGACCGGCGGCGCCGGCGCCCCGCGCGCCCCGCGCGCCGAGAGCGCCACCTACACCGTGCGCGCCGGCGACACCCTCTCGGGCATCGCCGCGCGCACGGGCACCACCGTGGCCACCCTCGTCGAGCTCAACGGCCTGGACCGCACCGGCTTCATCGTCGAGGGCCAGGAGCTGCAGCTGGCGCCGGCGCCGCAGGCGACGCCCGCCGCCCCGGCGGCCCCGGTGCAGGCCGGTTCGCTGGCCGCGGCCGTGGAGGCCAACCGCGCCCGCCTGGCGCGCGCCGACCTGCCCGGGCGCGACGAGATGCGCGAGATCATCCGCGCCACCGCCGTGCGCCTGGGCGTGGACCCCTCGCTGGCGCTGGCGATCGGCTACCAGGAGTCCGGCTTCAACATGGGCGTCGTCTCGCACGCCAACGCCATCGGCGCCATGCAGGTCATCCCCTCCTCCGGGGAGTGGGCCTCGGACCTGCTGGGCGAGGAGATCGACCTGTTCGACCCGCGCGACAACGCCAAGGCCGGGGTGGTCATCCTGCGCACGCTGGTGGCCAGCAACCCGCCGGACATCGCCATCGCCTCCTACTACCAGGGGCAGGGCTCGGTGCGCTCGCGCGGCATGTACGACGACACGCGCCGCTACGTGGCCAACGTGCAGACCCTGCAGGCGCGCTTCCGCTGACGCGCCCGGCACCGCCGCCGACGCGCGCGGCGGTGCCGGGGCCGGGCGCGGGCTCTGCCTAGACTCGACGACCGTGGACGCCACCCTCTCCGACCCGCTCGTCGGGCGCGTGCTGGACGGGCGGTACCGCGTGCTCGCCCGCATCGGCCGCGGCGGGATGGGGATCGTCTACCGCGCCGAGGACGAGCGCCTCGAGCGCGAGGTGGCCGTGAAGGTGCTGCGCAGCGACCTGGCGCACGACCCCGTGGCGCGCCAGCGCTTCGTGCGCGAGGCGAAGTCCGCCGCGCGCCTGGCGCACCCGGGCGTGGTCTCCGTGCTCGACCAGGGCGTCGACGAGCACGACGGCCCCGGCAGCGGGACCGCCTACCTCGTCATGGAGCTGGTCAGCGGGCGCACCCTGCGCGACGTCGTGCACGAGCGGGGCCCGCTGAGCGTCGGCGGCGCCCTGGACGTCACCGCCGCCGTGCTCGACGCGCTGGCCGAGGCGCACCGCAAGGGGCTGCTGCACCGGGACGTCAAGACCGGCAACGTCCTCGTCGGCGACGACGGGCGGGTCAAGGTCGGCGACTTCGGGTTGGCCCGCTCGGCCGGGCCCACCCAGGCCAGCACCGCCGCCACCGGCGCGGAGCTGCTGGGCACCGCCGAGTACCTCGCGCCCGAGCAGGTCTCGCGCGGGGTGGCCGACGCCCGCAGCGACGTCTACGGCGTCGGGGTGGTCCTCTTCGAGGTCCTCACCGGCGCGCCGCCCTTCACGGGCGACACCCCCCTGCGGGTGGCCTACCAGCACGTCTACGACGACCCGCCGGCACCGTCGTCGGTGGTGCCGGGCGTGCCGGCGGCGGTGGACCGGCTGGTGCTGGAGGCGCTGGCCAAGGACCCCGACGAGCGCCCCGCCGACGCCGGCGACATGCTCGCGCGCCTGCGCGCGGTGCGCGCCGAGCTGACCCCGCAGGAGCTGTCCGTGCGCGGCGCCGGCGGCACCGGCGCCGTCGCCGAGGGCGGCACCCTGCGCCTGGACCTGGCCGGTGGCGCGGCCGGCGGCGCGACCGCGCAGGGCCCCGCGGACGGCGACGGCCCGGGGGGCCCGGGGGACGCGGGCGCTGCGGGCGCGGTCCCCGCCGGGGCGGCGCGGCCCGCCGGGCGCCGGCGGCGCGGCGTGCCGGCCATGGTGCTGACCCTGGCCCTGGTGGCCGTGGCCGCCGTCGTCTCCTGGTGGTTCCTCGCCGGGCCGGGCGCGTTCACCACCACCCCCGACGTCGCCGCGCGCCCGCCCGAGCAGGCCGCGAGCGCCCTGGAGGCCGGCGGCTTCCGGGTGCAGCGCGAGGAGGTGTTCAGCGACACCGTGCCCCGCGACGCCCTCGTCGGCACCGACCCGCGCGCCGGGGAGCGGGTGCGCAAGGGCGGCACCGTCACGCTCGTGGTCAGCCTGGGCGTGGAGCAGGTCGAGGTGCCCGACGTGGTGCAGCGCGAGCGGGCCGAGGCCGAGCGGCTGCTGCGCGAGGGCCGGCTGGGCGTCGGGGAGGTCGCCGAGGAGTGGAGCGAGGACGTCGAGGCCGGCCGGGTGCTGCGCTCGGCGCCGGCCGCCGGGCAGTCCGTGCCGCACGACTCGCCGGTGGCGCTGGTCGTCTCGCGCGGGCGCGAGCCGATCGGCGTGCCCGACGTCGTCGGCGACACCCTGGAGGAGGCGCGCGAGGAGATCGCCGCGGCGCAGCTGGTGGCCGGCGAGCCGGTGCAGCGCACCAGCGAGACCGTGCCCGCGGGCCGGGTCCTCTCCCAGACCCCCGCCGACGGCACCCTCTTCCGCGGCGACGCGGTGCAGCTCGTGGTCTCCAGCGGGCCGCCGCTGGTGCGGGTGCCCGACGGCCTGCAGGGCCGGCAGGTCGAGGAGGTGCGCACCGCGCTGGAGGGGCTCGGCTTCGACGTGCGGGTGGAGAACGTCCTCGGCGGCCTCTTCGGCACGGTGCGCTCGGTGGAGCCGGGCTCGGGCCAGTCGGTGCCCAAGGGGTCGACGATCACGCTGACCGTCGTCTGACGCGCAGCGGTCCCCCCGCCCGGGCGGGCGGGGGGACCGCGGTGCTCGCGTCCGGGGGTGCCCCCCGGCGGGCCGCTCAGCGCTGTGCGAGCATCTCCGCGGCCAGGAAGGCCAGCTCCAGGGACTGCTGGTGGTTCAGCCGCGGGTCGCACAGCGACTCGTAGCGGGTGGCCAGCCCGGCGTCGTCGATGTCCATCGCCCCGCCGAGGCACTCGGTGACGTCGTCGCCGGTCAGCTCCACGTGCAGGCCGCCGGGCACCGTGCCCAGCGCCCGGTGCACCTCGAAGAAGCCGCGCACCTCGTCCACGACGTCGTCGAAGCGGCGCGTCTTGTAGCCGCTCGCGGAGGTGATGGTGTTGCCGTGCATGGGGTCGCACACCCACGTCACCTGCGCGCCGGCGCGGGTGACGCCCTCGACCAGGGCCGGCAGCGCCTCGCGGACCGTGCCGGCGCCCATGCGGGTGATGAAGGTCAGCCGGCCGGGCTCGCGGTACGGGTCCACCTTCTCCACCAGCGCGAGGGCGTCGTCCACGGACGTCCTCGGCCCCAGCTTGACGCCGATGGGGTTGCGGATGCGCGAGGCGAAGTCGACGTGCGCGCCGTCGAGCTGGCGGGTGCGCTCGCCGATCCAGACCATGTGGGCCGAGACGTCGTAGGGGCCGCCCTGGCGCACGTCGGGCACCGGGGAGGCCGCCAGCGGCGGCTCCTCGTCCAGGGTGCGCGTCAGCGGGCGCTCGTAGTCCAGCAGCAGCGCCTCGTGGCTGGAGAAGAACTGCACCGTCTTCAGCGCGTCGAAGTCCGCACCGCAGGCGATCATGAACTTCATCGCCTTGTCGATGTCGCGGGCCAGCGCCTCGTAGCGGGCGTTGGCGGCGGTGGCGGCGAAGCCGCGGTTCCACTCGTGCACCTTGCGCAGGTCGGCGTAGCCGCCGGTGGTGAAGGCGCGGATGAGGTTCAGCGTCGCCGAGGAGGTGTGGTAGGCGCGCAGCAGCCGCTGCGGGTCCGGGGTGCGCGACTCGGCGGTGAACGCGTAGTCGTTGACCGCGTCGCCGCGGTACGCCGGCAGGGTCACGCCGTCGCGGGTCTCGTCGTCGCTGGAGCGCGGCTTGGAGAACTGCCCCGCCATGCGGCCCACCTTGACCACCGGCAGGCTCGCGCCGTAGGTCAGCACGGCGGACATCTGCAGCATCGTCTTCAGGCGGCGGCGGATGCCCGCGGCCGTCGCGCCGGCGAAGGTCTCGGCGCAGTCCCCGCCCTGCAGCACGAACGCCTCGCCGCGGGCGGCGGCCGCCAGCTGCGCGCGCAGCTGGTCCGCCTCGCCGGCGAACACCAGCGGCGGGTACGAGGCGAGCTCGGCCTGCACCTCGGCCAGCGCGGCCGCGTCGGGCCACTGCGGCTGCTGGGCGGCGGGCAGGTCCGGCCACGTGATCGAGGAGGCGGCCGTGGGCGCGGTGCTCGTTCCGGTGCTCACGCGCGCCAGTCTCCCACCCCGCGGGCGCTGCGCGGGACGACTCCGGCCCACCGGCCGCCGGCGGGCGCGGCGCGCCTCACCAGCGCAGGTCCGCGGTCTCCGCCCGCCGCTCCGGCGGCACCGTGCGCAGCACGCCCGTCGCCTCCGCCAGCGGCACCTGCACCACGTCCACCCCGCGCAGCGCCGCCATGGTGCCCAGCCGCCCGGAGGCCAGCGCCTCGACGGCCGAGAGCCCGAAGCGGGTGGCCAGCACCCGGTCCGCGGCCGAGGGGGTGCCGCCGCGCAGCAGGTGCCCCAGCACCGTCAGGCGCATCGAGACCCCCGGCAGGCGCCGCTGCAGCTCCCGCTCGAGCTGCTCCCCGGCGCCGCCGAGCTGCACGTGCCCGAAGGCGTCGCGCTGCGCGGTGCGCACCGCCTGCTCGCCGAGGACCTGCGCGCCCTCGGAGAGCACCACCAGGGGCGCCTCGCCGCGGTCGAGGACCTCGCGCAGCACGGTGGCGACCGCGTCGAGGTCGACCGGCTCCTCCGGCAGCAGCGTCACGTGCGCGCCGGCCGCGGTGCCGGTGTGCAGCGCGATCCAGCCGGCGTGCCGGCCCATGACCTCCACGAGCATCACGCGGTGGTGCGAGGCGCCGGTGGTGACCAGCCGGTCGCACGCCTCCACGGCCGTCTGCACGGCGGTGTCGAAGCCGAAGGTGGCGTCGGTGGCCGAGAGGTCGTCGTCGATGGTCTTGGGCGCGCCCACGACCGGCACGCCCGCCTCGTGCAGGGCGGTGGCCACGCCCAGGGTGTCCTCCCCGCCGATCGCCAGCAGCGCGTCCACGCCCAGGCGCTGCAGGGAGGCGCGCACCCGGCGCACCCCCTCCTCGACGCCGTCGGCCAGCGGGTTGGTGCGGCTGGAGCCCAGGACGGTGCCGCCGCGGGCCAGCAGCGGGCGCACGTCCGCCTCGCCCAGCGGCACCGCGTCGCCGTCCAGGACGCCGCGCCAGCCGTCGCGGAAGCCCAGGAAGCTCATCCCGTGCCGCTGGGTGCCCGCCAGGACGGCCGCGCGCAGCACGGCGTTCAGGCCCGGGCAGTCCCCGCCGCCGGTCAGCAGCCCGACGCGCCAGCCGGCCCCCGGACCCGCCGCACGCCCCGCCCCGCTCGTGACGGCCATGGCGCCTCCCCCGTCCACCGGCTGCACCGCCGGTCCTCGCCCGCGCTCCCCGTGACGCGGCTCACTCTGCCACCGGGCGCACGCCGCCGGGCGCGGTTCACGGGCGCGCCGCGCCGCCGCCCCCGGGCGCGCCGCGCCCGCCGGGCCCACCGCTGCCGCCCGACCCGCCCGTCCCGCCCGGCCCGCCGGCGGGCGGGGCGCCGTGGCGCAGGGCGTAGGCGTCGACGTACTCCTGGTGCGACAGGCGCTGCACCGCCGCCATGACCTCGTCGGTGACCGAGCGCAGCACGAACTGGTCGTCGGCCCGGCCCGCGTAGCGGGAGAAGTCCATCGGCTCGCCGATGACGACGCCCACCCGCCGCACCCTGGGCAGCAGGCGGCCGCGGGGCATGAGCTCGCCGGTGCCGACCACCGCCACCGGCAGCACGGGCGCGCCCGAGCGCAGCGCGATGCGCGCCACCCCGGTGCGGCCCCGGTACAGCCGCCCGTCCGGGGAGCGGGTGCCCTCGGGGTAGATGCCCAGCAGCTCCCCGCGGGCCAGCACCCCGAGCGCGGCGTCGATGGCGCCGCTCGAGGCGCGCCCGCCGCTGCGGTCCACCGGCAGCTGGCCGATGCCGCGCAGGAACCCGCCGAAGAGCCGCCCGCGCACCCCGGAGCCGGTGAACATCTCGGCCTTGGCGATGAAGGTGACCCGCCGGCGCAGCACGGTCGGCAGCAGCACGGGGTCGGCGTAGGAGAGGTGGTTGCTGGCCAGCACGGCGGGGCCGGAGGCGGGCACGTGCTCCGCGCCGCGCACCCACGGCCGCAGCAGGGGCGTCAGCACCGGCTCGGCCACCAGCCGCTTGACGACCCAGTACAGCACCGGTGCCTCCCCGCCCGCGGCCGGCGCCCGCGGCCGGCGCTCCCCGCCGCGGCGACCCTAGGGCATCCCCGCGCGCGGCGCGGGGCGCGCGCCGCGCGGGCGGACGCCTCGACCGCACCGGGCGGGCGTGCCACCATGAGCTGTGCCTGCCACCCCGGACGACGGCGCCGGCCGCCTCGACGTCGACGCGGCCTTCGCCGAGATCGTCGCGCGCTGGGACGACGAGGCCCCGCTCGACCGCCCGGCGGGGCACCCGGACCACCGCGACCACGCGGCCGACCGGGGCCGGCCCGGCGCCCCGGCCGGGGACGGGCCCGCGGCGCGGGAGGCGCACGAGCGCGCCGACGGCGCCGACCCGGCGGACGGCCCGCTGGACCCGGCGAACCCGGTGGACCCGGTGGACGGCTCCGCGACGCCCGCCGCCCACCCCGAGGGCCGCACCGTGCGCCCGGCGCGCCCGCTGCCGCCCGCCCCGCGCGAGGACGTCCCGCAGGTCCCGCAGCGCGAGCCCGCACCGCGCGAGCTGCACGGGCAGGACGCGCACGACCCGCTGGACGCCGAGGAGCGCTTCGTGCCGGCCGAGCCCGCACCGCTGCCGCGCGACCTCGTCGGCTGGGGCGCGTGGGCCGCCGTCGTGGGCGCACCGCTGTTCCTGCTCGTCGTCGCCCTGGCCCGGCGCGACGTCTCCGCCCTGGTCACGCTGCTGACCGCCGCCGTCTTCGTCGCCGGCTTCGCCACGCTCGTGGTGCGCCTGCCCGGCTCGCGCGACGAGGACGACGACGACGGCGCGGTGGTCTGAGCCCCGCCGCCCCACCCGCTCCCCGCCGCGCCCACCCGCCGCGGGGGCGCCCTCAGCCCCCGGCCGGGGGCACGAGCAGGTCGGCCACGACCGCGAGGTGGTCGGTGGCGCGCTCCGCCCGCTCCACGGCGGGCGTGCGCACCGCGGCGACCGCCAGGCGCGGGTCGACCAGGACCGCGTCGAGGCGGTGCCGCGGCGCGCGCGCCGGGAACGTGGGGAACGGTGCGCCGGCGACCTCGGCGGCGTCGACCAGCCCGCCGCTCAGCACCGCCCGCGCGCGCCCGCCGGGGCCCTCGTTGAGGTCGCCGGCCACCACCAGCGCCGCGCGCGCCCACGGCGCGCACGGTGCGGCGGGGGCGGCCGGCGGCACCAGCAGGGCCGCGTGCGCGGCCCGCTCACCGGCGTCCAGGCCCAGGTGCACGCTGCGCACCAGCACCTCCGCCGACCAGCCGCCGCCCGCGGCCACCCGCACCACCGCCTCGGCGGCCCCGCGCCGGCGCACCGGGCGACGCCCGCGCCACCGCGGCACGGGCAGGGCGCGCACCGCGGCGGCGCGCACGTCCACCCGCGCCGCCGCCAGCACGGCCGTGCCCGCGCCCGGCCTGCCGGCCGCCACCACCCACAGGCCCGCGTCGGCGGCCAGGTCGCCCAGGCGGTGCTCGGCGAGGGGGTGCGTGGGCACCTCCTGCAGGCACACCACGTCCGCGGCGGCCGCGCGCAGCACCTCGCGCAGCACCCGGCCGTCGTCGAGCAGCTCGCGCACGTTGCACGTGGCCACCCGCAGCCGGGCGCCCGCGCCCACCGGGCCGTCCACCGGGCCGCCCACCGGGCCGCCCAGGGGGCCGTCCAGGGGGCTCACCCCCAGCCGCGCGAGAGGTCCGCGGCGCCGACCAGGCCGGCGGCCGGGCCCAGCTGCGCGCGCACCAGCCGCAGCTCGGGGCGGAAGCCGCGGCCGGTCAGGGTGCGCCGGTACGCCTCCCGGCACGGGCCCAGCAGCAGCTCGCCGGCGTCCGAGACGCCGCCGCCGACGACGACCGTGCCCGGGTCCAGGGCCGCGGCCAGGTTGGCCACGCCGATGCCCAGCCAGCGCCCGACCTCCTCGAACAGCTCCACGGCCGCGGGGTCGCCCGAGCGCGCGGCCTCCGTCACCAGCGGCCCGGTGATCGCCGCCGGGTCGCCGCCGGCCAGCTCCAGCAGGGCGTGCGCCACCGGCGAGCCGGAGCGGGCCAGCTCGCGCGCCTCGCGCACCAGCGCGTTGCCGGAGGCGTACTGCTCCCAGCAGCCGCGGTTGCCGCACTCGCAGCGGTGCCCGCCGGGCACGACGACCATGTGCCCGAACTCCCCCGCCAGCCCGAAGCGCCCGCGCGCCACCCGCCCTTGGGTGACGATGCCGCCGCCGATGCCGGTGCCCATCGTCACGCACAGCAGGCGGCTCTCCCCGCGCCCGGCGCCGAAGCGGTACTCGGCCCACGCGGCGGCGTTGGCGTCGTTCTCCACGACGGTGCGCCGTCCCACGCGCCGGCCCAGCCGGGCGCGCACCCGCCGCTCCACCGCCTCGCGCAGCGGCTCGTGCCGCCACGCCAGGTGCGGGGCGAAGAGGACCGTGGAGCGCTCGGCGTCGACGAAGCCGGCCGCGCCGATGCCCACCGAGACGATGTCGTGGGCGCCGGCGAGCTCCTCGACGACGTCGGCGATGGTGTCCTCCACCGCCCGCGGGCTGGTGGTGGGCGTCTCGCGCCGCAGCTGGGCCACCACGCGGCCCTCGCCGTCGACGACCCCGGCGAGCACCTTCGTGCCGCCGATGTCCACGCCGACCGCGGGGCCGTCGCCGATGAGCGCCCGCCGCGTCTGCTGGCGCAGCCTCTGCTGCAGGGCGACGCGGCGGGGGTCCGGGGCGCGGTGGCGCCGGGGCCGGCTGCTGCGGGGTGCGGCCATCTCGCGTCCTGTCGTGGCGGGCGGCGGGGGTGTTCGGGGAGGCGTCCGGCGAGGCGTCCGGGGGCGCTCAGGCGGTGCGGGCCAGGTCCGCGGCGCCGACGATCCCGGCGGCGTTGCCGCGGCGGGCGGTGCGCAGCGGCGGCGGGCGGCGGTGGGTGCGCCCGGGCAGGTTCGCCGCCAGGCTGGCGCGCGCGGGGGCCAGCAGCAGCTCCCCGGCGTGCGAGACGCCGCCGCCGACGACGACGACCTCCGGGTCCAGCACCGCCACGAAGCTGGCGACGGCCTCGCCCAGCCAGCGGCCGACCTCCGCCAGCAGGCGCGCGGCGGCCGGGTCGCCCCCCTGCGCCAGGCGGGTCACGGTGGGCCCGTCGACGGCCTCGGGGTCGCCGCCGACGGCGCGCAGCAGCTGCTCGGCGGAGGGGTCCCCCGAGCGCAGCAGGTCGCGGGCCTCGCGCACGAGCGCGTTGCCGGAGACGTACTGCTCCCAGCAGCCGGCGTTGCCGCAGCCGCAGGCGCGCCCGTCGGGCACGGCGCGCACGTGGCCGAGCTCGGCCGCGGCCCCGTTGGCGCCGCGCTGCAGCACCCCGCCGGAGACGATCCCGGCGCCCAGGCCGGTGCCGACGGTGAGCATCAGCAGGTCGTCCACCGGCAGGCCGTGCTCGTCCAGGCCCCCGCCGAAGCGGTACTCGGCCCAGGCGGCGGCGTTGGCGTCGTTCTCCACGACCACGCGCCGGCCCAGGAGCGGCTCCAGGCGCGCGCGCAGCGGCTCGTCGCGCCAGGCCAGGTTCGGGGCGAAGACGACCGAGGAGCGCGCGGCGTCGACGAACCCGGCGACGCCGACGCCGACGGGACCGAACTCGTGGGTGGTGGCCAGCTCCTCGACGGCGTCGGCCACCGCCTCGGTGATGGCGTCCGGGTGCGAGGCCGGCGTCTCGCGGCGGGTCTGGGCGAGGATCTCCCCGCGGTGGTCGACGACCCCCGCGCCGATCTTCGTGCCGCCGATGTCGATGCCGATGGCGTTGCCGGGCACTCCCCCGGCCGCCGCTGCGGCGCTGGCCGCCGTGGTGCGCTGATCCCCCATGCCGTCCCGGAACCCCCTGCGACGCGAGCCCCGGTCCGGGGCGGCCGCGCGCGGCGCGCGACCGGCAGGAGGCTAGAGCATCGCGACCGCCGCCCCCCGACCGGCGCGCGCCGGCCCGGCGGGCTCCCGTCGGGGTCCCGTCGGCCGCCGCCCCGTGGCCGCGCGGCTCCCGGCGGGTCCCGCGGGGGGGCGGGCTCAGCCGGCCAGGGCGCCCAGGACGGTCATGACCAGCAGCAGCAGCACGGTCAGCGCCACGCCGCCGCCGGCGGCCACGGCCACCTTGGCGCCGGGCGAGCCCGGCCCGCGCACCGGGGCGGCGCCGGAGGCGGCCAGCGCGCGCAGCATCCGGTCCACCTCCTCCTCGTCGAGGTCGCCCGCCGGCTCAGCCGCCTCGGCCCGCTCGATCGTCGGGGCCGTCCCGGCCGGCTCGGCCGTCCCGGTCGGCCCCACCGGCCCGGCCGCCTCGACGGGTCCCGCGGGCTCGACGGGCCCGACGTGCCCGACGGGCCCGACGGGCCCGGCGGCACGCTCCGGCAGCAGGGGCGCGTGGCACAGCGAGCACCACGACTGCCCCTCGCGCACCCGCGCGGCGCACGCCGGGCAGCGCTCGGGCAGCTGCGCCGCCGGCTCCTCGGGCACCCGCGGCACCCGCGGCAGCCGGCTGACCGGGGCGCCGACGTCGACGCCGCCGAAGGCCGCGCCGGTGCGGGTGCCCGCGCGCACGGCGGCGCGGGCGGCCTGGCGCTCGCTCGGGGGCGCCGGGGCGGTCGCGCCCGCGCCCTGCAGGACCTCGTCCACGGCTCCTCCTCGTCGCGCACCGGCCGGGGCCCGCGCGGCCCCGTCCGCCCCATCGGCCGGCGCGCGCCGCGGCTGAAGCCCCGCGCGGCCGTGCCGGGCGCCCGGCGAGCGCCGGTAGGGTGCGGGATCCGTCGCCGGCGCAGGCGGCCGGGGCGCGACGGGGTCCGCCGCCGCCCCGCAGGACACCGAGGAGGAACCCCGTGCGGAGCAGTTGCGAGCCCCCGCTCGTCCCGCCCGCGACGACCGGGAACCTCACCGACTGCGTCGTGGACGCGGCGCGCGAGGTCCCCGGGCACGTCAGCGTCAGCCGCAGGGACGCCGACGGCTCGTGGCGCGGCGTCAGCGCCGCGCAGCTGCTGGCGGACGTCACCGCCGTGGCCAAGGGGCTGCTGGCCGCGGGCGTGCAGCCCGGCGACCGCGTCGGGCTGATGGCGCGCACCAGCTACGAGTGGACGCTGGTGGACGTGGCGGCGTGGTTCGCCGGGGCGGTGACGGTGCCCGTCTACGAGACGTCCTCGGCCGAGCAGGTGCGGTGGATCCTCTCCGACTCCGGCGCGGTGGCCTGCTTCGTGGAGACGCCGGAGAACGCCGCGCGCGTGGCGGCCGTGCGCGAGCAGCTGCCGCAGCTGCGCGACGTGTGGACGCTGGCCTCCGGGGCGCTGGAGGAGCTGCGCGAGGCCGGGCGCGAGACGGGCGACGAGGAGCTGGAGCGCCGGCGCACCCTGGCCGGCCCCTCGGACCCGGCCACCGTCATCTACACCTCGGGCACCACCGGGCGCCCCAAGGGCTGCACGCTGACCCACGGCAACTTCCTGGACCTGGCCCGCAACGCCCGCGAGGCGATCCCGGAGGTGCTCCAGCGCCCGGACGCGGCCACGCTGCTGTTCATCCCGCTGGCGCACGTCTTCGCGCGCTTCATCGAGGTGCTGTGCCTGGTGTGCCGCATCCGGGTGGGTCACACCCCGGACGCGAAGGACCTGCTCACCGACCTGGCCGGGTTCCGGCCCACCTTCGTGCTCGCGGTGCCGCGGGTGTTCCAGAAGGTCTACGACGGCGCCGAGCAGCGCGCGGCCGCCGGCGGCAGGGTCAGGGCCGCGGTCTTCGAGCGGGCCTCGGCCACGGCGGTGGCGTACTCGCGCTCCCTGGACGCCGGCGGCCCCTCGCTGCCGCTGCGCGCGCGGCACGCGCTCTTCGACCGCCTGGTGTACGCCAAGCTGCGCGCCCTGCTGGGCGGGCGCGTCGAGCACGCCGTCTCCGGCGGTGCGCCGATGGGCGAGCACCTGGCGCACTTCTTCCGCGGCGTCGGCCTGGTGGTGCTGGAGGGGTACGGCCTGACCGAGACCACCGCGCCGCTGTGCGTGAACCGCCCCTCCAGCATCCGCATCGGCACGGTGGGCCTGCCGCTGCCGGGCACCGACGTGGCCGTCGCGGAGGACGGCGAGCTGCTGTGCCGCGGCGTGGGCGTCTTCCGCGAGTACCGCGGGCGCGGGGAGGAGACGGCGCGGGCCTTCGAGGACGGCTGGTTCCGCACCGGCGACCTCGGCGAGGTCCTGGACTCCGGGCACGTGCGCATCACCGGCCGCAAGAAGGAGATCATCGTCACGGCCAACGGCAAGAACGTCGTGCCGGCCCCGCTGGAGGACGCGCTGCGCGCGCACCCGCTGGTCTCGCAGGCCGTCGTCGTGGGCGAGGACCGGCACTACGTGGGCTGCCTGATCACCCTGGACGAGGAGGCGCTGCCCGCCTGGGGCGCCAACCACGGCCGCCCCGGGCTGGACGCGGCGGCCGCGCGCACCGACGAGGTGGTGCTCGCGGCGCTGCAGCGGGCCGTGGACGCGGCCAACGGCGCGGTCAGCCGCGCCGAGTCCATCCGCCGCTTCCGGGTGCTGACCGGCGACTTCACGGTCGAGAACGGCTACCTGACGCCCTCGCAGAAGGTCAAGCGCACCGAGGTGCTGCGCGACTTCGCCGGTGAGGTCGACGCCCTCTACGGCGCGTGAAGCCGCCGGGGGTGCCCGCGTGACGCGCCGCGAGGGCGCGGTCCTGCTGGTGTGGTGGGTGCTCAGCGCGCTGGCCACCCACAGCGTCGTGCGCTACCGCTGGTGGATCGTCGCCGGGTACCTGCTGGTCACCGCGGCGCTGGGGGCGCTGGCGCTGAGCGCCCGCGACGACCGCGGCGCCGCCGCGGCGCCGGCCGCGGGCGTGCGCGCGGCCGCCGCCGTACTGGGCCTGGTGGCGCTGACGCACCTGCTGCTGGTGCCCTTCAGCTACCTGGGCGCGGCCGGGCTGGGGGCGGTGCGCGCGGCGCTGGCGGCGGCGGCGCTGCTGGCCGGGGCGCTGCTGCTGGTGCCGCGCGCGCGGGCCGCGGTGCTGCCGGTGGCGCTGGCCGGGGCGGGCACCGCGGCCGTGCTCGTGGTGCGCGGCGACCCCGCGCCGCGCATCGACGTGTGGGTGATCCTGCAGCAGGCCGCCGACGGGCTGCTGCGCGGGGAGTCGATGTACGTCCAGCGCTGGAGCGGCTCGCCCGGCATCACCGACGCCTTCGCGTACCTGCCGTGGACGGCGGTGCTCACCGCCCCGGGCCGCTGGCTGGCCGGGGACGTGCGCTGGGCGCTGGCGGTGCTGGTGGCGGTGGCGGCGCTGTGCACGGCCGCGCTGGGCCGCTGGCGGGCCCCGGCGCTGGCCGCCGCCGCGCTGCTGCTGCTCGCGCCGGGCTCGAGCACCCTGGTGGAGCAGGCGTGGACGGAGCCGACGGTGCTGGCGGGCCTGGCGGGCTGGGCGCTGCTGGTGCACCGCGGCGGTACCGGCGCGTGGTGGGCGGTGGTGCCGCTGGCGGTGGCGCTGGCCGCCAAGCAGCACGTGGTGCTGCTGCTGCCGCTGCTGGCGGTGTGGCCGCGCTTCGGGCTGCGGCGCGCGGCCGTGGCGGTCGGCGGCGCCGGGCTGCTGGTGGCGCCGTGGGCGCTGGGGGCGCCGCACGCCTTCGTGCACGACACGGTGCGCACGATGCTGGAGCTGCCGCCGCTGCGCTTCGCCGACACCCTCTACACGGCCGTGCTCAACGAGACGGGCGTGCGGCTGCCGTTCGCCCTCGTCGGCGCGCTGGTCCTGGGCGTGCTGGTGGCCGCCGTGGTGGCGCTGCGCCGCCGGCCGGTGGGGCTGGCGGGGCTGCTGACGTGGTGCGCGGCGGTGCTCATGGTCGTCAACGTCCTGAACAAGCAGGCGTTCTACAACCAGTTCTGGCTCGTGGGGGCGCTGCTGCTGCTGGCGGTGGCCGCCGGGGCCGGCGCGCGCTCCGGGCTCAGCCCCGCGGCCCCGCCCCGGCCGGCGAGGACGGCCCCGCGGGCACGTCCGCCCCGGCCAGCAAGGCCGCCAGCCGGTCCGCCTGCTCCGTCCAGCCCCAGCGCCGGCTGACCCAGGCGCGCCCGGCCGCGCCCAGGGCGCGCGCCCGCGCGGGGTCGGCGAGCAGGCCGGCGACGCGCTCGGCGACGGCGGCCACGTCGCGGCCGTCGACGACGTGGCCGTTGACGCCGTCCAGCACGGCGTCCGGCGCCCCGCCGGAGTCGCCGGCCACGACGGGCAGCCCGGTGGCGGCGGCCTCCAGGTAGCAGATGCCCAGCGCCTCGGGCTCCAGCCCGCCCAGGCGGGTGCGGGTGGGCATGCAGAAGACGTCGCCGGCGTCGTAGTGCGCGGGCGTGTCGGCCCACGGCACGGCCCCGGTGAGCACGACGTCGCCGCGCAGGCCCAGGCGCTCGACCAGGCGCTCCACGGCCGGGCGGTGCGGGCCGTCGCCGACGAGCAGCAGCGCGGCGCCGGGCACGCGCCGGCGCACCTCGGGCATCGCCCGCACGAGCACGTCCTGGCCCTTGCGGGCCACCAGGCGCGAGACGCACACCACCACGGGGCGCCCGCCCAGCCCGTGGCGCGCGCGCACCCCGGCGCCGCCGGCGCCGGGGCGGAAGACGTCCACGTCCACGCCGGGCGTGAGCTGGCGCATGCGCGCGCGGGCCGCGGCGCTCAGGGGCCGCTCGATGCGCGAGCGGCACCAGGGCCCCAGGTAGGTGAGGGTGTCGGTGCCCTCGCCGATGCGGCGCAGCGCCGCGCGCGAGCCGGGCAGGGTGGACCACCACACCTCGTGCCCGTGGGTGGTGGCGACGGCGCGGCCCACCCCGGCCCGGCGCAGCGCGGGCGCGGCCAGCGCCAGCGGCGCGGCGGCGCCGAACCAGGCGCGGTCGGCGCCGTGCTCGCGGGCGGTGCGCTGCAGCCGGCGGGTGATCGCCGGGGTGGGCACCAGCAGCGGCGAGGGGTCGCGCACCACGGTGACGCCCGCGGCGGCCAGCTCCGCGTCCACGGCCTCGGCGCCGCGCTGGCGGGCGGTGTGCACGACGACGCGCGCGGCCGCGGCGCCGGGGCCCTCGCGGCGGGCGGTGGCCGCCGGCAGCAGGCGCACCGCGGCGTGCACGAACGACTCGATGCCGCCGGTGCGCGGGGGGAAGTCGTTGGTGACGACCAGGGTGCTCACGGCCCCCACCCCACCAGGCGGCCGGCGAGGTCGGCGCGCCAGGTGCGCACCACCTCCTCCCAGCCGGCGCCGAGGGCGGCGCGGCAGGCGGCGTCCAGGCGCTGCGCCGCCGGGGCGGGGCCCTCGCCGCCGTCGGCGGGCGCGGTGGCCAGGCGGCGGTGCAGGGCGGTGACGGCCGGCGTCCCGGCGGCGCGGGCGGCGGAGGTGACGAGCGTCCACGCCGCCGCGTAGGCCACCTGCAGCCGTGGGCCGGTGGCGGTGAGGTCCGCGTCCGAGGGCACGGCGGGCTCAGCGGGCGCCCCCCGGGCGGCGCGGGCGTCCAGCTCGTCGAGCAGCGGCGCGGCCAGCAGCGCCGCCGGCACGCCCAGGTCGCGGCGGGCGACGTGGTCGGCGTAGCCCTCGGCCAGCCAGCGCGGCACGGGGCGGGCGCCGTCGGGGCCGGGGCGGGCGGTGGCCGTGGCGCGGGTGGCCACGTGCACGAGCTCGTGGGTCAGCGTCGCGGTGCGCCCGGCGCGCGTCAGGCGCGCGCAGCGCTCGGCGACGAGGACCACGCGCACCCCGGCGGGGGCGCCGTCGGGCAGGGCGGCGTCCAGGCCGACCGCCGCGGCGTCCAGCGCCGCGGCGCGGGCGGGGTTCAGCCCGGCGAGGCGGGCGGCCGCGGCGGCCGCGGGCACCACGACGACGGCGGTGCCGCGCGGCCAGTCGGCGCCCCAGGCGGCGTCCACCCGCGCCGCGGCGGCGGGCAGGTCCTCAGCGGCGTCGGCCGCGACCAGCTCGGCCGCGGCCCGCCCCGCACCGCCCGACCCCGCACCGCCCGACCCCGTGGCGCCCGACCCCGTGCCGTCCGACCCCGTACCGTCGGGGCGCACGAGCAGCACCGGGCCGGCGCCCGTCGGCTGCGCGCGCACGTCGCCGAGGTCCCAGGGCTGCACGGCGCCGTCCAGCGCGCCCAGCTCCCACCCGTCGTCGCCGCGCACCAGGCGGGCGCGCACGGCGGCGGCGACCTCCCGGCCCTCCCCCGCCACGCGCGCGCGCAGCCGGCCGCGCACGGCGGTGCCGTCGACGCCCTCGACGTCGACGGCCCACACCCGCAGGCCGGCCGCCGCGGCGCCGCGCTCGCGCAGCAGGGCGCGGGCGCGCGCGGCGAGCAGCCGCTCGGCGTCGGCGACGGCCGGGGCGGCGGCGCGGGGGGCGTCCGGGGCCGGGCGGCACCCGCCGGACGCGCCGGCGGCCGCGGCGCCCAGCGCCCCCGCGAGCAGGGCCCGCCGCCGCACCGCACGCCCCGCCACCGGCGCATCGTCGCACCCGGCGCCGGCCGCACCGGCGCGGCGGGTCAGCCGGCGCGGCGGGTCAGCCGGCGCGGCGGTCGCCGCCCGGTTCCAGGCGCAGCGGCGGGACGAGGCCGGAGCGGGCCAGGACCTGCACCGCGTCGCGCTCCTCGGCGTCCAGCCGGGGCGGGCCCGGCTCGCCGAGCAGGACGGACACCACGCACTCCGGGCACGCCACCGGGCGGACCGTGCAGCTGTCGCAGTCGATGAGCACCGGCACCTCCGAGACGCTGGCGGGCCCGCGGGGCCCGGCCGGTCCCTCGACCGGCGCTGCGCACGCTAGGCACCGCCTCCGACACGACCCCCGCGCGCGTCCCGGCGCCGCAGCGGCGCGCCGGGACGCGGCGCCGGGGTGGTGCCGAGGAGCTGTCGGGGCGGTGTGGCACCGTTCGCCCGTGCGTCCCGCCCCCCGTCCGCAGCAGGCCAGCTTCGAGGACCTGGGCCGGCCGCTGGTGGGCACGACGTTCGTGGTGGTCGACCTCGAGACCACCGGCGGCGCCCCGGCCGACGGCGGGATCACCGAGGTCGGCGCCGTGAAGGTGCGCGGCGGGGAGGTGCTCGGCGAGCTGCAGACGCTGGTGCGCCCCGACTCGCCCATCCCGCCGGCGGTGCAGGTCCTCACCGGCATCACCCCGGCGATGGTGGCCGGCGCGCCCTCGGCGGCGCAGGTGCTGCCCAGCCTGCTGGAGTTCGCGCGCGGCGCGGTGCTCGTGGCGCACAACGCCCGCTACGACACCGCCTTCCTGGCCGCGGCGTGCCGCCGGGCGGGGCTGGAGTGGCCCAAGCCGGAGGTGGTGGACACCCTGGCGCTGGCGCGCCGGCTGATCGGGCGCGACGAGGCGCGCGACCACAAGCTGGGCACGCTGGCGCGGCTGTTCGGCACGGCCACGGCCCCCGACCACCGCGCGCTGCACGACGCGCGCGCCACCGTCGAGGTGCTGCACGCCCTGCTGGAGCGGCTGGGCAACCGCGGGGTGCGCACGCTGGAGGACCTGCAGGACTTCGCCGCGGCCGCCCCGCCGGCCCGGCGCGCCAAGAAGCACCTGGCGCTGGGGCTGCCCTCGGCGCCCGGGGTCTACCTCTTCCGCGACGGGCGCGGGCGGGTGCTCTACGTGGGCACCTCGGTGGACGTGCGCCGCCGGGTGGCGCAGTACTTCACCGCCTCGGAGACGCGCGCTCGGATGACCGAGATGGTCAACGCGGCCGCCGAGGTGGTGCCGGTGGTGTGCGCCACGCCGCTGGAGGCGCGGGTGCGCGAGCTGCGGCTGATCGCCGAGCACTCCCCGCCGTACAACCGGCGCTCGAAGGACCCCGAGCGCGCCACCTGGGTGAAGCTGACCGCCGAGGCGTGGCCGCGGCTGTCGCTGGTCAAGCAGGTGCGCGAGGACACCGCCGCGGGCGCGGAGTACCTGGGCCCGTTCCGCTCGGCGCGCACGGCCGAGCAGGCCGTGGAGGCGCTGCACGACGCGCACCCGCTGCGCCGCTGCACGCGCCGCATCCCGCGCGCGCCGCGCCCGGACGGGCCTGGCGCCTGCGTGCTGGCCGAGCTGGGCCGCTGCGGGGCGCCCTGCCTGGGCGTCGAGCGCGGCGGGCAGGACGCGGCCGGGTACGCGCGGGTGGTGGAGCAGGTGCGCGCCTCGCTGCGCGGGGACGCGGGGGCGGCGCTGGAGGTGGGCCGGCGGCGGATGCTGGCGCTGGCCGGCGAGGAGCGCTTCGAGGAGGCGGCCGCCGCCCGCGACCGCCTGGAGGCGTTCCTGCGCACCGCCGAGCGCGCCCAGCGCCGCGCGCCGCTGCAGGCGCTGCCCGAGCTGGTCGCCGCGCGCCGGTGCACCCCCGAGCCGGGCTGGCGCGAGGGCGGCTGGGAGCTGGTGCTGGTGCGCCACGGCCGCCTGGCCGGCACGACCGTCACCCCGCGCGGGGCGGACCCGGTGCCGCACGTGGCGGCGCTGCGGGCCACCGGCGAGGCCGTCGAGCCGCCCGGGCCGGGGCGGGCGGGGCTGCTGGTGGAGGAGACCGACGCGCTGCTGGCCTGGCTGGACCAGCCCGGGGTGCGGCTGGTCTCGCTGGCCGGGGCGGAGGGGGCGCAGGCGCCGCCGTGGGCGCTGCCGGTGCGCGGGGCCGGCTGGGCGCGGCACCGGCTGGGCACCGCGGGCACGGCGCCCTAGGCTGCCGAGGTGATCACCGCCTTCGTCAACGTGCACACCGACGGCCGGCGCATCCCGGAGACGGCCCAGGCGCTGGCCGACCTGGACGGGGTGGCGGAGGTGTACTCCGTCACCGGCGACGCCGACCTCGTCGCGGTGGTGCGCGTGCGCGAGCACGACGCGCTCGCGGACGTGATCGCCGGCGGCATCAGCAGGGTGGAGGGCGTCACGCGCACGACGACCAACATCGCCTTCCGCGCCTACTCGCGCCACGACCTCGAGAGCGCGTTCGACCTCGGCCTGGACTGAGCCCCGCTGCGGGGCTGGGCCGGGCCGGGCCGGCTCGGGCCGGTCCCCGCGGTGCCCGGGCGGTCAGCGGCGGGTGGCGGCCACCCAGCGCTGCAGCACGTCCGCGGCCCGGCCGGAGTCCAGCGACTCCTCCGCGCGGCGCACCCCCTCGGCCAGGTGCTCGGGCAGCCGCCGGGCCAGGCGCTCGGCCGGCTGCCCGGCCGGAGCGCCCGCCGCGCCGTCGGCAGCGGCACCGGGAGCCCCGTCGGGGGCGCCGGCGCGCACCCCGGCGGCGACCATCGCGGCGGCGGCGTTGAGCACGACGGCGTCGCGCACGGCCCCGCGCGCGCCGGCCAGCAGCTCGCGGGCCACCGCGGCGTTGTGCCGGGAGTCGGCGCCGCGCAGGTCCTGCAGCACCGCCGGGGCCATGCCGAGGTCGGCGACGGGGTCCACCACGGCCTCCTCGACGCGCCCGCCGGCCACGACCCACACCCGGGCCGGGGAGGTCGTGGTCAGCTCGTCGAGGCCGTCCTCGCTGCGCAGCACGAGCGCGTCCGTGCCGCGCGCGGCCAGCACGCCGGCCACGAGGGGGGCCATGCGCCGGTCCGCCACGCCGATGGCGGTGGCGTCGGTGCGGGCCGGGTTGGTCAGCGGCCCCAGGACGTTGAAGGCGGTGGGCACCCCCAGGCCGGTGCGCGCGGCGGCCGCGTGGCGGAAGGCGGGGTGGAAGACCTTGGCGAAGCAGAAGGTGATGCCGACCTCCACGGCGACCTCCCCCACGCGCGCCGGCGGCAGGTCCAGGTCCACGCCCAGCGCCTCGAGCACGTCCGCGGAGCCGGAGGCGGAGGAGGCGGCGCGGTTGCCGTGCTTGACGACGCGGTGGCCGGCGCCGGCGAGCACGAGCGCGGCCATGGTCGAGATGTTGACGGTGCGCGCCTGGTCGCCGCCGGTGCCGACGAGGTCGACGGTGGGGCCGGGCACCCGCAGCGGCACGGCGTGCTCGAGCATCGCGTCGGCCAGGCCCGTCAGCTCGGCGCTGGTCTCGCCCTTGGCGCGCAGCGCCACGAGGAAGCCCGCCAGCGGCACGTCGCCGGCCTCGCCGGCCATGACCCGGTCCATGGCCCAGGCGGTGTCCGCCGCGCTCAGGTCGCGCCCGGCGAGCAGCTCGCCCAGCAGGCGCGGCCAGGTCGGCGCCGGGCGGCCGGGCGCGGTGGGTGCGCCGGAGGGGGCGCTGGCCTGCGGGAGCGTCATGGGGGTCCCCGGTGGGTGCGGCGGGTCGGTCGGGCTGGCGGCACCCTACTGACCGCCGCGCCCGGGGCCCGGGGCACGGCGCCCGGGCGCCCGCCGGCGGCCGCCCGGACCCCGCCCGGACCCCGCCCGGACCCCGCCGGGGAGCCGCCGGGGGCGTCACCCGATCGGCGGTGACGAGATCTACGACACGATGTCGGTGGGCCGGTCGGCACCAGGCGGGGGTGGTGGGGCATGATGACTGCGTGGCGAGTGCACAGGCTGTCCAGAGCAGTACCCCGAGTCCCGCGCGCGGCTCGGTGAACCGGCCGAACATCGTGTCGGTGGGCGTGATCGTGTGGCTCGCGAGCGAGCTCATGTTCTTCGCCGGCCTGTTCGCCATGTACTTCACGATCCGCTCGGTGGCCCCGCAGCTGTGGGAGGCCGGTTCCGGGACGGGCCCCGAGGTGCTCAACGTGCCGTTCTCGACGGCCAACACCGTCATCCTGGTGATCTCCTCCTTCTGGTGCCAGTTCGGCGTCTTCGCCGCCGAGCGCTTCCAGCCGCGGCGCCGCGGCCGGCTGTGGCAGGTGGGCACCTGGGGCATGCAGGAGTGGTTCGTCCTCACCTACGTCTTCGGCGCGATCTTCGTCACCGGGCAGGTGTTCGAGTACGCCGAGCTCGCCGTGGAGGGCGTGACGATCGCCTCGGACGCCTACGGCTCGGTCTTCATCCTGACCACCGGCTTCCACGGCATCCACGTCCTCGGCGGCCTGGTCGCCTTCCTGATGGTCATCGGCCGCTCGTTCGCGGCCAAGCGCTTCGGCCACCAGGAGGCCACGAGCGCGATCGTCGTCTCCTACTACTGGCACTTCGTCGACGTGGTGTGGATCGGCCTGTTCACGGTCATCTACATCCTGCGCTGACCGAGCAGCCCACCCCTCCCGCACGCGACAGCACCGACGGAAGCGAGCACCCCGACCGTGACCAGGACCCTCACCGCACTCAGCGCCCGACGGCGCCACCCGCTGGCCGTCGTCGTGCTGATCGCGTTGGCGCTCGTCCTCGTCGGCGGCCTCTACGCCGCGCTGGCCCCGCGACCGGCGGAGGCCTCGACGACCGCGGCGTCCGCCGACGACATCGAAGAAGGCAAGACGCTCTTCCTGGCCAACTGCGCCACCTGCCACGGGCTGGACGCGCAGGGCGGCAACGTGGTCGACGGCAGCGGCGCGGGCCCCTCCCTCATCGGCGTGGGCGCGGCGTCGGTCGACTTCCAGGTCGGCACCGGGCGCATGCCGCTGGCGCAGTCGGCGCAGCAGGCGCCGGAGGTCAGCAAGCTGCGCTTCTCGCAGGAGCAGATCGACCAGATGGGCGCCTACATCGCCTCGCTGGCACCGGGGCCGGCCGTCCCCTCCCAGGCCGAGCTGGACGTCTCCGGCGTCTCGGACGAGGAGCTGGCGCGCGGCGCGTCGATCTTCCGCACCAACTGCGCCATGTGCCACAACTTCGCCGGCAAGGGCGGCGCGCTGACCGCCGGCAAGTACGCCCCGGACCTCACCGGCGTGTCCGGCAAGCACATCTACGAGGCGATGCTCACCGGCCCGCAGTCCATGCCGGTCTTCAACAACAACACCATCGCCCCCGAGGACAAGCGGGCGATCATCGCGTGGCTGACCCAGGAGGAGAAGCGCCCCGAGCCGGGCGGCTTCAGCCTGGGCTCGCTGGGCCCGGTGAGCGAGGGCCTGCTCGCCTGGATCGGCGGCATCGGGCTGCTCATCGGCTGCTCGGTGTGGCTGGGGATGAAGTCCTCGTGAGCACCGGCGCGGCCCGGCGGGCGCGGGTGGTCGGCACGAGCAGCATCGAGCACGGGGCGCGGCCCCGCACGGACGGGCAGGGAGCATGAGCGAGATTGAACGCGCCGGCGAGGCGCACGGGGGGTCCACGGCCCTGGCGAAGCCTGAGGGCGGCGTGCCCGAGCGCTTCGAGAACCCGGGCCTGCCCCCGCACAAGCACCGCCTGGGCGACGTCGACCCCAAGGCGGCCAAGCGGGCCGAGCGGCAGGTGGCCACGCTGCTGCTGCTGTCGATCCTCGGGTCGATCGGCATCGTCGTGTCCATCATCGGGATCAAGTACGACGGCAGCTTCGACGCGATCAGCCTGTCGACGAAGGCCATCGGCCTGTCGATGTTCCTCTCGCTGTTCGCGCTGGGCGTCGGCGCGGTGCACTGGGCCAAGACGCTCATGCCCGACGACGAGCGCATCGACTACCGCCACCGCCAGCGCGGCACCACGGCCGAGCGCGAGGAGGCCGTGGCGATCCTCAAGGAGGGCGCGGCCGAGGCGGGCCTCGGGCGCCGCCCGCTGATCCGCAACACGCTGGTCGGCGCGCTGGCGCTGTTCCCGCTGCCGGCGGTCTTCTTCTTCCGCGACACCGGTCCCCTGCCGGGCGACGACCTCTCCACCACCATGTGGGAGGGCGGGATGTACCTCGTCAAGGACCCCGAGGGCGGTCGCATCCGCGCCGCGGACGTCCAGCTCGGCTCCGTCGTGCACGTCATGCCCGAGCCCATCGAGGAGGCGGAGAACGTCCTCAACGAGAAGGCCGAGGCGGCGGTGCTCATCATGCGCCTCGACGAGGAGCAGCTGACGGAGAAGTCGGCGGAGTGGGGCGTGGACGGCATCGTCGCCTACTCCAAGATCTGCACGCACATGGGCTGCCCCGTGGCCCTCTACGAACAGCAGACCCACCACCTGCTGTGCCCCTGCCACCAGTCGACCTTCGACGTGACGCAGGACTGCAAGGTGATCTTCGGCCCCGCCAGGCGGCCCCTGCCCCAGCTGCCCATCCGGGTGGACGACGAGGGGTACCTCGTGGCGAGAGACGGCTTCCAGGAAGCCGTGGGCCCGAGCTTCTGGGAGCGTGGATGAGCACCATCGACAAGGTCGCCGGCGGCGTCGGCAACTTCGCCGACGACTCCGTCGGCGCGAGCAAGATCGTCAACGGATTCGCCCGCAAGATCTTCCCCGACCACTGGTCGTTCATGCTGGGCGAGATCACCCTCTACAGCTTCGTGATCCTGCTCTTCACGGGGACGTTCCTGACGTTCTTCTACGAGCCGAGCGCCGCGGAGACGACCTACACGGGCATGTACGCCCCGCTGACGGGCCAGCACGTCTCGGAGGCGTACGCGTCCTCGCTGCGCATCTCCTTCGACGTGCGCGGCGGCCTGATCATGCGCCAGGTCCACCACTGGGCCGCGCTGGTCTTCGTGGCCGCCACGATCGTGCACATGATGCGCGTCTTCTTCACCGGCGCCTTCCGCAAGCCGCGCGAGATCAACTGGGTCATCGGCGTCGTGCTGGCCCTGCTGGCCGTCTTCGAGGGCTTCACCGGCTACTCGCTGCCGGACGACCTGCTCTCGGGCACCGGCATCCGCATCGCCCAGGCGATCATCCTGGCGGTGCCGGTGGTGGGCAGCTACATCAGCTACTTCCTCTTCGGCGGCGCGTTCCCCGGCGAGGACTTCATCCCGCGCTTCTTCACGATTCACATCCTGCTGCTGCCGGCGGTCCTGCTCGGGCTGATTGTCGTGCACCTGGCGCTGATCGTGGTGCACAAGCACACCCAGTACCCCGGCCCGGGCCGGACCGAGGACAACGTCGTCGGCTTCCCGCTCTACCCGGTGTACATGGCCAAGGCCGGCGGCTTCTTCTTCATCGTGTTCGGCGTCATCGCCCTCATCTCGGCGCTGTTCACCATCAACCCGATCTGGGCGTACGGCTCCTACGACCCCTCGCCGGTGACGGCGGGCTCGCAGCCGGACTGGTACATGGGCTGGCTCGACGGCGCGGTGCGCCTGACGCCGGGCTGGTTCGAGTTCACGCTCTTCGGGTTCACGTTCTCGATGAACATCTTCATCCCGACGACGGTGCTCATCCTGGCCGTCGTGGCGGCGGGCTCGCTGTACCCGTGGATCGAGCAGGCCGCGACCGGCGACCGCCGCGAGCACCACCTGCTGGACCGCCCGCGCAACGCCCCCACCCGAACCGCGCTGGGCGTCATGGCGATCACGTTCTACGTGCTGCTGTTCATCTCCGGCGGCAACGACATCATCGCGCACATCATGGGCCTGTCGATCAACGACATCACCCGGACCCTGCGCGTGGCCGTGTTCGCCCTGCCGGCGCTGGCCTTCGTCGTCACCAAGCGGATCTGCCTGGGCCTGCAGCGCAAGGACCGCGAGAAGGCCCTGCACGGTCGTGAGACCGGCCGCATCGTGCGGCTGCCGCACGGCGAGTTCATCGAGGTCCACGCCCCCCTCACCGAGGAGGAGCGCTGGGTCCTGGTGCAGCACGAGAACCACCGCCCGATGGAGATCGAGGACCGCGTCGACGCCGGCAACCCCGACACCGTCTACGGCAAGATCCAGCGCCGCCTGTCGAAGTTCTACTTCGAGGACCGCGTGGAGCCGGTGACCCCGCGCGAGCTGGCCGCGGCGCACCACGAGCACGGCACCGAGATCGAGAGCCAGGAGCACGCGTCGATCGAGGAGCGCGGCGGCAACGCCGCGATCGCGACCTCGCAGACGCTGCACGGCTGAGCACCACCCAGCACGACGAGGGGCCCCGGGCGATCCGCCCGGGGCCCCTCGTCGTCCCCTCCCCCGGCCCCGCGCACCGGCACCGCGCTCGGGCCGGCGCGGAACCGGCCCGCCACTCGTCCCCGCGCACGTGCCACGCGCTGACGCCGTCGCCGTCCTCGACGGCGCGCTGCCGGTGGGGCGCACGACGTCGCCGACCTCGCAGGCCCCGGAGAACCGGCGCGCGTCCTCGCTGCTCGTGCGGTGCAGCCGTGTCTGGCGTCCTCCCCGCCCCGCGAGGCCACCGACCGGCTCGGCGTCCGTCGGCCGCGACCCCTCCAGGCTCTCGGCGACCTCGGTGCCGCTGCGCGCGACGCAGCGCTCGCCGTGCCCGGAGCGGCCGCCGGTGATCGGCAGGGTGCGCACCCCTACCGCGCTGCCGCTCAGTGGCTTCCACTGCCGGAGAGACCGCCGGGGAGGCGGTCACCGCCGGCGCCAGCGTGGTCGGGGCGCTGTCGCGGGCCACGCGCGCACCGGAGCCGTCGGGCGCCTCGGCGCACAGCGGGTGCCGCCCAGCGCCTCCCCCGTGCTGGTCCACGCGCTGGAGGCGGTGGCAGCACCGGCCGTGTCGCCCGCCGTGCACCGCGCGTCGCACCCCTCCCGAGCGGGCGCGTGTGACCTGCGACACGCCACCACCCGTCACCGGTAGTGCCTGACTGCTACACACGGTGTGCAGGCGCGCGGCCACCGGCCGCGCCGCGGGACGAGGGGGTCGACGTGGCGGGCGGACGAGGGTGGCGGGCGCTGGGCGGCGGTGTGCTGGTGCTGTGCCTGTCGGGGGCCGTGCTGGCCGCGCCGGCGCGTGCGCAGCAGGTGGCGCCGGCGGGCGCCTCGTTCGTGGACCCGACGGCCGAGGTGCGCTGGGCGCTGTCGGTGCGGCTGGGCGAGCGCGTCTACGTCGGGCCCTTCGCGCAGCTGCTCTCGGGCCGGCGCGCGGGCATCAGCGTGGGCGCGGAGTCCAACGTGCAGGACTCGGTGCGGGTGGAGGCGCTGGTGCCGCGCTCCCGCGCCGAGCAGCGCGCCCTCGCGCGCGCCGGGCTCGGCGCCGAGGACGGGGTGCGGCTCGGGGAACGGGTGATCCTCGCGCATGGCTCGGCGGTGCGCGGCCCGGCGCGCCTGGGCGCCGGTGGGGCGGACCCCGACGACTCGGGCGTCTTCGTCAGCTTCGGCGCCCTGGTGGACGGGGCCGTGCTCGAGCGCGACACGGGCCTGTCGGCGCTGAGCCGGGTGGGCCCCGGGGTGGTGCTGCGCAGCGGCACGATGGTCCTGCCCGGCAAGGACGTGCGCCCGCTGGTGGAGGCCGACCGGCTCCTCAACGCGGGCGTCGTCGAGGTCAACACCGGCCTGGCGCGCGAGTACGCCCGCCTGGCGGCCGAGGACCCGCGGGCGGTGCGCGGGATGGACGTCGACCCCGGCGGCAACGCCTTCGACGTCTCCCGCGACGCCCCCGCCGTGGAGTCGGCGCTGTGCACGGGGCCGGAGGTGCACGGGGCCGGAGGTGCGCGAACCCTCCTTCCGCAACCGCGTCATCGGCGACGTCTGCTTCGAGGACGACCTGGCCACGCTGTCGCAGCGGATGGGCTCGCGCATCGCGCTGCGCGCCGACGAGGGCGGGCCCTCCTCCGTGGGCACCGTCGAGCGGATGGGCGACGGGACGGTCTTCCACGCCCTGGAGGGCTCGGACCTGTCGGTGGGCGACCGGGTCACCTGCGGCGAGCGGGTCGTCGTGCACGGCGGCGGGCGCCCGGCGGTGGACCCCACCACCGGCACGGCCGCCCCCACGACGATCGGCGACGACGTCGTCCTCGGGGACGGGGCGGTGGTCTTCCGCTCCCTGCTGCGCAACGGCTCGGTGGTCGGTCCGCGCAGCGCCGTGGTCGGCAGCGATCTGAGCGCGGGTCAGGTCGTTCCGGAGCGCACCGTGCACGCGAACGACGAGGTCTTCGGCGCGGTCGAGTGGTGAGGCCCGCACCGGGCGCGCTGGGCCTGGCGGCCGTGCTGGCCGTGGGCAGCGCCTCGGCCTGCACGGCGGAACAGGACCCGCCCGCGGCACCGGCGACGGCCGCGGCTCCCCTGCGCGCCCCGCAGGAGCTGCGGGTGGCGACGGTGGAGCGCACCGCACCGGGCACCGCACCGGGCGGCACGCCGGTGGTGAGCTGGGAGGTGCACTGGGAGCCGCGCTAGGCACCGGTGCCCGGCGCGAGCTCCTGCGTCGTGCGCTGCGCCACCTCCGAGGGCGTGCCGGCCGGGTCGTCGGCGGACACCACGACGCGCGAGCCGTCGGTGCGGGTGGCGGCCACGGCGGGCACCTCCCCGCCCGAGCGGCACGCCCGGGACGCGCCGCACGCGCCCTGACGCCCCCA
The DNA here is from genome assembly GCF_050871305.1 of Kineococcus gypseus. NCBI lineage: Bacteria > Bacillati > Actinomycetota > Actinomycetes > Kineosporiales > Kineosporiaceae > Kineococcus > Kineococcus gypseus. The sequence continues at coordinate 45,078 of NZ_JBJLRD010000012.1, forward strand.
CCACGCGCGGGAGGCCCCGCACCCGGTCCGGGTGCGGGGCCTCCCGCGCAGAAGGCGTGGTGCCTCAGTGGGCGTGCTCACCCACGTAGTGCTCGAACACCCAGCCGATGATCAGCGGCACGGTGAAGACCATGCCGATGACCCACAGCCACCAGCCGACGGCCACGCCGGCGAAGGCGATGGCACCGCCGGCCGCGAGGTACAGCGGCCACCAGCTGAACGGGGGGAAGAAGCCCTGCTCCCCCGCGCCCTCGCTGACGTCGGCGCGCAGGTCGTCCTCGGGACGGTCGTCGATGCGCCGCGCGGTGATGAACAGGTAGGTGCCCACCAGCAGCGCCAGGCCACCGGTCAGCAGCAGAGCGGTGAAGCCCACCAGCTCGTTCCACTGCGTCAGCAGGCCGTACACGAAGGCCACGGGCAGGAAGAAGAGGATCCCGCCGGAGAACAGCCAGGTCTCGGACTTCATCGGTCAGCGTCCCCTCAGGTCTTCCTGGCGGCCGGACAGGTCCGCCTCGCCCAGGGCGTGGTCGAGGATGTTCTTGCTGCGCGCGTCGGTGGGGGTGTCGTGCGCGGCGACCTCGGGGTGGTGCAGGTCGAAGGCGGGACGCTCCGAGCGCACGCGCGGCAGCGAGGTGAAGTTGTGCCGCGGCGGCGGGCAGGAGGTCGCCCACTCGAGCGACATCCCGTAGCCCCACGGGTCGTCGACGGTGACCCGCTCGCCCTTGCGGGCCGTGATGTACACGTTCCACAGGAAGGGCAGGAAGGAGGCGCCCAGCAGGAACGAGCCGATGGTGGAGATCTCGTTCATCGTCTGGAAGCCCTCACCGGGCAGGTAGTCCGCGTAGCGGCGGGGCATGCCGGCCGCACCCAGCCAGTGCTGGATGAGGAAGGTGGAGTGGAAGCCGACGAACAGCATCCAGAAGTGGACCTTGCCCCACCGCTCGTCGAGCATCTTGCCGGTCAGCTTGGGCCACCAGAAGTGGAAGCCGGCGAACATCGCGAAGACGACCGTGCCGAAGACGACGTAGTGGAAGTGGGCCACCACGAAGTACGAGTCCGACAGGTGGAAGTCCAGGGGCGGGGAGCCCAGGATGACGCCGGTCAGGCCGCCGAAGAGGAAGGTGACCAGGAAGCCGACGCTCCACAGCAGCGGGGTGTCGAAGGTGAGCGAGCCGCGCCACATCGTGCCGAGCCAGTTGAAGAACTTCACGCCGGTGGGCACCGCGATGAGCATCGTCATGAAGGCGAAGAACGGCAGCAGCACCTTGCCGGTGACGTACATGTGGTGCGCCCACACCGTCACGGACAGGCCGGCGATGGAGATCGTCGCGAAGATCAGGCCCTTGTAGCCGAAGACGGGCTTGCGGCTGAAGACGGGCAGGATCTCCGTGATGATCCCGAAGAACGGCAGCGCGATGATGTAGACCTCGGGGTGCCCGAAGAACCAGAACAGGTGCTGCCACAGCAGCGAGCCGCCGGACTCGGGCTCGAAGACGTGCGCGTCCAGGACGCGGTCGGCCGCCAGGGCCAGCAGCGCCGCGGCCAGCACCGGGAAGGCCATGAGCACCAGCACGCTGGTGATCAGGGTGTTCCAGGTGAAGATCGGCATGCGGAACATCGTCATGCCGGGCATGCGCATGCACAGGATGGTGGTGATGAAGTTGACCGCGCCGAGGATGGTGCCGAAGCCGGAGAAGGCCAGGCCCATCACCCACAGGTTGCCGCCCAGGCCGGGTGAGTGGATCCCGTCCGAGAGCGGCGCGTAGGCGAACCAGCCGAAGGCGGCGGCACCGCCGGGGGTGATGAAGCCCGCCGCGGCGATGAGGCCGCCGAAGAGGAACAGCCAGTACGAGAGCATGTTCAGCCGCGGGAAGGCGACGTCGGGGGCGCCGATCTGCAGCGGCATGATCGCGTTGGCGAAGGCCGAGAACAGCGGCGTCGCGAAGAGCAGCAGCATGATCGTGCCGTGCATCGTGAACGCCTGGTTGTACTCGTTCTTGGTGTTGAACACCTGCATGCCCGGCGCGAAGAGCTCCGCGCGGATCAGCAGGGCCAGCACGCCGCCGATGAGGAACCACAGGAAGGCGGTGATGAAGTACAGGTTGCCGATGACCTTGTGGTCGGTGCTGGACAGCCAGCCCGCGATGACCGAGCCGTGCCGGCGCGGCACCACGGAGCCGAGCGGCTGGCGGGTCGTGACCCGGGGCGCGACGCCCGGGGCGTTGAGGCTCTCGCTCGCCATCAGTCGTTCTCCCCGATCGCCTCGTTGACGCTGTTGTTGCCCGTGCTGGACTCGTCGCCCGCCGGGTCGGTGCCGGCCGGGTCGCGCTCGAGCTCACCGCCGAGCTCGATCGGCATGCCGCCGCTCTGGCCGGCCGCGGCGAGGTCCTGCACGTGCTGCTCGTACTCCTCCTGCGAGACGACCCGCACGTTGAAGAGCATCTCCGAGTGGTAGTCGCCGCACAGCTCGGCGCACTTGCCCCGGTAGAGGCCCTCCTTGGTGGGCGTCAGCTGGAACTCGTTCGGGCTGCCGGGGTACAGGTCCATCTTGAACAGGAACGCCGGGACCCAGAAGGAGTGCGCGACGTCGCGCGAGTACAGGTTGAACTGCACGTTCTGGTCCACCGGCAGGTACAGCGTGGGCAGCTGCTCCTCCACGCCGTCGCCCGGGCGACCGGTCAGGTCCGCCTGGCGGCCCACCTCGTACGCCACCGGCTGGCCGTCGGCGCCGAGGTAGTTGAAGTCCCAGCCCCACTTCTTGCCGATGACGTCGACGCTGACGTCGGCCTCGCCGGAGGTGTCGATGATGGCCGCCTGGTCGCGGGCCGTGTAGTAGAAGAGCACCCCGACCATCATCACGGGGACGATGGTGTAGAGGATCTCGATCGGCATGTTGTAGCGCGTCTGCGCCGGCAGCTCGGGATCGCCCTTGCGGCGGCGGTAGGCGACGACGCACCAGACCGTCAGCCCCCAGACCAGCAGGCCGACGGCCAGGGCGGCGATCCAGGAGCCGTCCCACAGCTCGGAGGTGCGCTCGGTGTGGTTGGTGGCCCCGATGCTCGGGTCGGGGAGGAAGAAGTTGCTGGCGCTGGCGTCCGGCCAGTCGGCGGCCGAGCAGCCCGTCAGCAGCAACCCGGCCCCGGCGAGGACGCCGGCGACCATCGCCCTGGGGGGACGGCGACGACGCGTCGCGTCCGAGTCTCGCGTGCCCAACGTCGGCCTTCCCACGGTTCGTGCAGAGACGGGGGCGCACCGTCCCGGCGGCGCGGGGCCGTCGGAGGGGGCGCTCCTGCGCAGAGACTACCCCCCGTCGTAGCTGACGGAGGGGTCGGGGCGCGCCGCGAAGACGGCCGGGCCCGGTGCGGCCAGCGCCGCCGCCAGCAGCCGCCGGTAGGCCGGGCGGGTGACCTCCTGCACGCCCAGGGTCGCCAGGTGCTCCGTGCGCCACTGCACGTCCACGAGCCGGTCGCCGGCACCGTCGTCGGCGCCGTCGCCCGAGCCGTCACCGGCGCCGTCGCCCGAGCCGTCACCGCCCATGAGCTCCGCCAGGGCCACCACGGCCGCCTTCGAGGCGTCGCGCACGCGGTGGAACTTCGACTCCGCGGCGAAGAGCCCGCCCAGCGCCACGCCGTACAGGCCTCCCGCCAGCTCGCCGCCGGCGTAGACCTCCACCGAGTGCGCCCAGCCCAGCCGGTGCAGCTCGGCGTAGGCGGCCGCCACCCGGGGGGTGATCCACGCCCCGGGGCGCGCGGGGTCCGCGCAGCCGGCCACGACCTCCTCGAAGGCGGTGTCCACGCGCACCTCGAAGCCGCGCAGGGCCCGGCGCAGGGAGCGCGAGACGTGCACCCGCCGCGGCAGCAGCACCCCGCGCGGGTCCGGCGACCACCAGCCCAGCGGCCCGCGGCCGCCGCCGCCCAGGCCCATGGGGAAGAGCCCGCGCGCGTACGCGGCCAGCAGGGTGGCGGGCGCGAGGTCGCCGCCGGTGGCCACGAGGTCCTCGCCCGGGCGCGCGACCAGCCGGTCCAGGTCGAAGCGGGAGGGCCCGGGGTGCCGGCGCGGGCGGCCGGCCGGCGCGGTGGGCAGCGGCGCCGCCCACACGCGAGCGGCCCCCGCACCGGTCGGTGCGGGGGCCGTCGGGCCGTGCGGGCCGGCCGGCGGGGGGCCGGCGGGCGCGGGAGCGCCCGTCAGGAGAACGAGTCGCCGCAGGCGCAGCTGCTGCCCGCGTTCGGGTTGTCGATGGTGAAGCCCTGCTTCTCGATCGTGTCGGCGAAGTCGATGGTCGCGCCGTCCAGGTAGGGGGCGCTCATCTTGTCCACCACCACGCCGACGCCGTCGAAGTCGCGCACGGCGTCGCCGTCGAGCTCCCGCTCGTCGAAGTAGAGCTGGTAGATCAGGCCGGAGCAGCCGCCGGGCTGCACCGCGATGCGCAGGCGCAGGTCGTCACGGCCCTCCTGCTCCAGCAGGGTGCGGACCTTGGTGGCGGCGACGTCGGTGAGCTCCACGCCGTGGGCGCGGGTCTCCTCGGCGGCGGCGGTCGTCGTGGTCATCAGGCTCGTCTCCGGTTCCACTCGTCGACTAGGGACGCTGTCCGGGCCAACCGCCGGGGCGGCACGGTTGTTCCCCCTCCAGGTTACGGGCGCTCAGCGCCCCGCCGCACCGCCCGCCGCGCCGCCCGCCGCGCCGGTCACGGTGGCGGGCACCGCCGCCATGCCGTCGAGCAGCAGCACCTCGCCGAGGCAGGCGCGCTCGAAGTCGGCCAGGTGCAGCGACTCGTCGGGGCCGTGGGCGCGCGAGGCGGGGTCCTCCACGCCGGTGACGAGGATCGCCGCGCCGGGGTGCTCGGCGGCCAGGTCGGCGATGAAGGGGATGGAGCCGCCCATGCCGGCCTCGACCACCGGGGCGCCGAAGGCCTCCTCCAGGGCGGCGCGCGCCACCGCGTGCGCCGGCGAGGCGGTGTCGGCGGCGAAGGCGCTGCCGCGCTCGCCCTCGGCCACCTCCACGCGGGCGCCGAGGGGGGCGTGCGCCAGCAGGTGGCGGCGCAGCGCGGTCATCGCCTCGCCCGGGTCCTGCCCGGGCGCCAGGCGCAGGCTGAGCTTGGCGCGCGCGGAGGGCACCAGGGTGTTGCTGGCCAGGTCCACGGGCGTGGCGTCGACGCCGATGACGGACAGGGCCGGCTTGGCCCACAGCCGGTCGGCGACCGTCCCGGTGCCGGCCAGGCGCACCCCGTCGAGCACCCCCGCCTCGGCGCGGTAGCGCTCCTCGGTGAGGTCGACGTCGCCGGCCGAGCCGTGCAGCAGCCCGCGCACGGCCACGTCGCCCGCCTCGTCGTGCAGCGTGGCGACCAGGCGCGACAGGCACGTCAGGGCGTCGAGGACCGGGCCGCCGTTGACGCCGGAGTGCACCGGGTGCTCCAGCACCGAGACGCTCACCTCGCAGTCGACCAGGCCGCGCAGCGTGGTGGTGATCGCCGGCACGCCCACGCGCCAGTTGGCCGAGTCCGCCACGACGATGACGTCGGCGGCCAGCTCGGCGCGGTGCTCGGCCAGGAAGGCGGCGAAGGTGGGCGAGCCGACCTCCTCCTCGCCCTCGACGAAGACGGTCACGCCGACGCCGTCGTCCTCGCCCCACAGCGGCAGCAGGGTGCGCAGCGCGGCGACGTGGGCGATCACGCCGGCCTTGTCGTCGGCGGTGCCGCGCCCGTACAGGCGCCCGTCGCGCTCGACGGGCTCGAAGGCGGGGGTGGTCCACGCCTCCTCCGGGCCCGGCGGCTGCACGTCGTGGTGGGCGTAGAGCAGCACGGTGGGCCGGCCGGGCGGCGCGGGGCGGTGCGCCAGCACCGCCGGCGCGCTGCGGCGCGCGACGCCGTCGACGACCGCCTCGGCGGTGCGCACCCGCACCCGCGGCGCACCGGCGGCGCGCAGCAGGGCGGCCACGGCCTCGGCGCTGGCGGCCACGTGGGCCTGGTCGAAGGCGCGCGCGGAGACGCTGGGCACGCGCACGAGGGCCTCGAGGTCGGCGCGCGCGGCGGCGGCGCCGGCGGCGCAGGCGCGCCGCAGCACCGCGGTGCGCTCGGGCCCGGGGGCGGGCAGGGGCGGGGTCACGGGCGGCTGGCTCACGCGCGCCGACGCTACCGCCGCACGGGCCCGCACCGGGGCGCGGGCGGCCGGGGCGGGCGCGCGGTTGACGTACCCTGGCGGCGTGTTCGGACGCTCGAAGGAGAAGCAGGCCCCCGCCGCCGCCGCGCCGGCCGTCGAGCTGACGAAGCCGGGCGGCAAGGGCCGCCCGACCCCCCGCCGCGACGAGGCCCGCGCCCGCAACGCGCGCCCCCTGGTGCCCGCCGACCGCAAGGCCGCCGCGCGCGCGGCCCGCGAGGCGCAGCGCCAGGAGCGGCTGCGCTCGCAGCAGGCGCTGCTGACCGGCGACGAGCGCTACCTGCCCGCGCGCGACCGCGGCCCGCAGCGGCGCTTCGTGCGCGACGTGGTCGACGCCCGGCGCAACGTGGGCGAGTACTTCCTCATCATCGCCGGCGCCTCGCTGCTGCTGTCCCTGCTGGCGCAGCCGCTGCGCTCGGCAGCGCTGCTGCTGGGCACCACGGTCCTCATCTACGGCATGCTCGCCGTCGTCGTCGTCGACAGCGTGCTGCTGGGCCGGCGCGTCAAGCGCGCGCTGGCCGGGCGCTTCGAGGAGCCCGAGCGCGGCCTGGTCTCCTACGGCGTCACCCGCGCGCTGCAGATCCGCCGCATGCGCCGCCCGGTGCCGATGGTCGAGCGGGGCGCGCCGCCGCGCTGAGCGCGCCCCGCGCCCGCGGCGCCCGCGCCGGGCCCCACCCTCCGCACCGGCGGCCACGGCGGTGCGCGGCGGCCCGGCAGGCCCTACCGTCGCGGCCATGGAGTACCGACACCTCGGTCGCAGCGGTCTGAAGATCTCCGAGATCACCTACGGCAACTGGCTGACGCACGGCTCGCAGGTGGAGAACGACGCCGCCGTCGCCTGCGTGCGCGCCGCGCTCGACGCGGGGATCTCGACGTTCGACACCGCCGACGTCTACGCGAACACGGCCGCCGAGACGGTCCTCGGCCAGGCGCTGAAGGGCGAGCGCCGCGAGAGCCTCGAGATCATGACGAAGGTCTACTTCCCCACCGGGCCGAAGGGGCCCAACGACTCGGGCCTGTCGCGCAAGCACATCACCGAGTCCATCGACGGCTCGCTGCGCCGGCTGGGCACCGACCACGTCGACGTCTACCAGGCGCACCGCTATGACACCGCCACCCCGCTGGAGGAGACGGTGCAGGCCTTCGCCGACGTGGTGCGCGCCGGCAAGGCGCTCTACGTCGGGGTCAGCGAGTGGACCGCCGAGCAGATCCGCGCCGCGCACGGCCTGGCGCGCGAGCTGGGGGTGCAGCTGGTCTCCAACCAGCCGCAGTACTCCGCGCTGTGGCGCGTCATCGAGGGCGAGGTCGTGCCCACCAGCCGCGAGCTGGGCGTGTCGCAGGTGGTGTGGTCCCCCATCGCGCAGGGCGTGCTGACGGGCAAGTACCGCCCGGGCGCCGAGCCGCCGGCGGGCAGCCGCGCCACCGACGAGAAGGGCGGCCGGCAGATGATCAGCCGCTGGATGCGCGACGACGTGCTGGAGCGGGTGCAGCGCCTGCGCGGCGTGGCCGCCGACCTGGACCTGTCCATGTCGCAGCTGGCGGTGGCCTGGGTGCTGCAGAACGACAACGTCGCCACCGCCATCATCGGCGCCTCGCGCCCCGAGCAGGTCACCGAGAACGTCAAGGCCTCCGGCGTGGTGATCCCCCCGGAGCTCATGGCGCGCATCGACGAGGTCCTCGGCGACGTCGTCGAGCGCGACCCGGGCCTGACGGCGCGCAACGCGCCGGCCGAGCGCCCCTCCTGACGAGGCGGCGAGCGCCCCGGCGGGCACCGCGCCCGCCGGGGCCCCGCTCGGCCGGCGCCGCGCCGCTAGTCGGCGGGGCGCAGGCTGAGCGGGCGGGAGAAGGGCTGGCCGTCGGCGGAGAGCTGGGCGGACTCGGCGCCGCGCTCGCGCAGGCCGCGCCAGTTCTCCCCGATCCACACCTCGGCGTCCGCCTGGGTGGGGAACACCTCGCCACCGCCCTCGACGGGGCGCCCCTCGGCGTCCTCGAAGGTCCAGGTCCACTGCGTCGCCCTCACCGCCGCGACGCTAGCCGACGTCGGGGCGGCCCGTGCCGGGTGCACCCGGCCCGGCGGCCCGGTCGGGCCCCGCGCCCGCGGTGCCCGCGGTCTCCCCGGTGCCCGTGGTCTCCGTCGAGCGGCGCCGGCGCTGGTCGAGCAGGGCCAGCAGCAGGGCCGCCACGACCAGGCCGAGGGAGACCCGCAGCCCGCCCGAGAGGGCCTCGCCGAAGGCGGCCTGCACCTGCTCGGGCACCTCGCCGCCGGCGCCGGCGCGGCGCTGCTCGCCCAGGCCGGCGCCGGCCAGCACCGAGTAGAAGACGGCCGTGACGGCGGCCACGCCCATCGCCGAGCCGATGCGCTGACCGGTCTGCAGCGCCCCGCCGGCCACGCCGGAGGTGCGGCGCGGGACGTCGGCGAGGGTGAGGGTCTGGTTGGGCGAGATGACCAGGCCGCTGCCGACGCCGGCGACGCCCAGGCACGCGGCCAGCGCGACCGCCCCGGCGGTGCCCTGCACCGCGGCGCTGACCACGTCGGCCGCGGTCAGCCCCACGGCCACGACGAGCAGGCCGACGACGACGACCGTGCGCCCGCGCCGCGCCACCTGCCGGCCGCCGACCTGAGCCAGCGCGGCGGAGGCCAGCGCGAAGGGGGTCTGCACGAGCCCGGCCTGCAGCGGGGAGAAGCCGAGCCCGGACTGCAGGTACAGGGTGACGACGAGGAAGATGCCGGTGAAGCCGGCGAAGTAGGCCACGCCGATGAGGGCGCCCGTGGTGAAGGACGGGGTGCGCACCAGGCTCACGGCGATGACGGGGTTGCGGTCCAGGCGGTCCTGGCGCCGCTCCCACAGCGCGAAGGCGACGAGCAGCGCCACGCCGGGCGCGAGCAGCCACCAGCGGGCGGAGGAGCTGCTGGTGAGCACGAACGGCAGCATGAGCAGCAGCACGGCGGCGGCCAGCAGCAGCAGGCCGGGCACGTCGAAGCCGGGGCGCCCGCGCGCGCCGCGCCGCGCGGGCAGCCATCGCCACGCCAGCGGCAGCAGCACCAGGCCGATGGGCACGTTGATGAGGAAGACCCCGCGCCAGCCGTGCTCCTCGCCGAAGACCTGCAGGATCACCCCGCCCAGCAGCGGCCCGATCGCGGTGGAGAGCCCGACCGTGGTGCCGAAGGCGGCGAAGGCGCGGCCGCGCTCGGGGCCGGTGAACAGCTCCTGGATGAAGGCGAGGACCTGCGGGTTGACCAGCCCGGCGGTCACGCCCTGCAGCAGCCGCACCAGGGCCAGGGCGGTGGCGGACTGCACCAGGCCGGCGGCGGCGCTGGTCAGGACGAACCCGGCCAGGCCGACCACGAAGATCGTGCGCCGCGAGTACAGGTCGCCGAAGCGGCCGGCGGGCACGAGCACCAGGCCGAAGGCGAGGGCGTAGCCGGCGACGATCCACTGCACCTGGGAGGGCCCGGCGCCCAGGGCGGACTCGATGGACGGCAGCGCGACGTTGACGATCGAGACGTCGAGCAGGGTCATGAACCCCACCACCAGGCACACGCCCAGCGCCCGCCAGCGGGCGGGGTCGGGTTCGCCGGGCGGCCGGGGGTCGCCGGCGCCGGGACGGCGCTGCGCGACGTCGGTCATGGGGCTCCTCGCGTCGGGGCGGGGCGGAGCGGGCGCGCCGGCCCCGCGGTGGTACCCCGACCGTCGCCGCTGCGGGCCGCGCGCACAACTCGAGAGCGCGACCCCGGCGGTGGTGCGCCGCGGCTCAGCGCGCGGCGCCGGCGCGGTCCTCCTCGCGCCGCGAGCGGGAGGCGGCCAGGTCGGAGAGGACCCGGCGCGCCCAGCCCGGGCCCTCGTAGACGAACGCCGTGTAGGACTGCACGAGGGAGGCGCCGGCCTCGAGCCGCTCGCGCACGTCGTCGGCGCTCTCCACGCCGCCGACGCTGACGAGGGTCAGGCGGTCCCCGGCGCGCGCGGACAGCCGGCGCAGCACCTGCACGGAGCGCTCGCGCAGCGGGGCGCCGGAGAGCCCTCCCCCGCCGGCGGCGCTCACCAGCGCCGGGTCCGAGCGCAGGCCCTCGCGGGCGGTGGTGGTGTTGGTGGCCACGACGCCGTCCAGGCCCAGCTCCAGGGCGAGGTCCGCGACGGCGTCGACGTCCTCGTCGCCGAGGTCCGGGGCGATCTTGACCAGCAGCGGCACGTGGCGGTGGGCGGCGGCGTCGGCGCTGGTGCGCACCGTCTCCAGCACCGGGCGCAGCTTGCCCACCGCCTGCAGGTCGCGCAGGCCCGGGGTGTTCGGGGAGCTGACGTTGACCACGAGGTAGTCGGCGTAGGGGGCCAGCAGCCGCGCGGAGGTGGCGTAGTCGGCGGCGGCGTCCCGCTCGGGCACCACCTTGCTCTTGCCGATGTTGACCCCGACGGCGACGGGGTGGCGCGGCGGCACCGCGCGCAGCCGGCGCAGGCGGCGCGCCACGGCCTCGGCGCCGGAGTTGTTGAAGCCCATGCGGTTGACGATCGCGCGGTCGTCGACGAGGCGTTGCAGGCGCGGCTTCGGGTTGCCCGGCTGCGGCAGCGCGGTGACGGTGCCGACCTCGACGAAGGCGAAGCCGAAGTGCGCCAGGGCCTCCACGGCCGCGCCGTCCTTGTCGAAGCCGGCGGCCAGGCCCAGCGGGCTGGCCAGGTCCAGGCCCAGGGCGCGGGTGCGCAGGCGCGGGTCGGTCTCGACGAACGCGCGGCGCAGCAGCGGCACCGCGGGGGGCACCCGGCTCGCGGCGCGCATCCCGTCGTAGGCCAGGTGGTGCGCGCGCTCCGGGTCGACGCGCGTCAGCACCGTCCGGTACAGCGCGCGGTACGCAGCTCCCGAGCCGCCAGCCACCACGGTCCTCCTCGATCCAGCGGCGCTCCCCCCCTGGGCGCGGCCACCGGCAGGGTAACCCCGCGCCGGCGGGGCGGCCGCGCGCCGGGGCCGCCCACGCGCGGCGGCCCCGGTGGTTCAGTCCTCCAGGGCGCTGGTGCGCGTCTCGCGCAGCAGCGCGAGCGCGACCAGGCTGACGACGGCCGTGCCGGCCAGGTAGAAGCCCACCCAGCTGACGCCGTGGGCCTGCGCCAGGCGCACGGCGGTGTACGGGGCGAGCGAGGCGCCCAGGATGCTGCCGGCGTTGAAGGCGAGCGAGGCGCCGGTGTAGCGCACGTTCGTCGGGAAGAGCTCGGGCAGGTACGCGCCGATCGGCCCGAACACCAGGCCCATGAAGAACAGGCCGGCGCACAGCCACACCATCACCAGCGCGGTGCTGCCCGAGCTGAGCAGCGGGCCGGTCAGCAGGCCGACGACGGCACCGCCGACCATCGCGGTGGCCAGCACGGGGCGGCGGCCGGCGCGGTCGGAGAGCAGCCCGGACAGCGGGGTCGCCGCGGCCATGAAGAGCACGGCGATGCAGAGCATGAGCAGGAAGTCCTGGCGCTCGTAGCCCAGCGTCTTCGTGCCGTAGGTCAGCGACCACGTGGTGGTCAGGTAGAAGAGCGTGTAGGTCAGCATCACCGAGAAGGCGCCCAGGACCAGCACCTTCCAGCTGCGGCGCAGCACCTCGGCGACGGGCACGCGCACCTGCCGGTCCTCGGCGAGCGCCCGGGCGAAGACGGGCGTCTCGGTCAGGCTGAGGCGGATCCACAGGCCCAGCACGACCAGGACGGCGGAGAGCAGGAACGGCACGCGCCAGCCCCACGCCGTGAAGGCGTCCTCGCTCATCGTGGAGGCCAGGACGATGAAGAGGGTGTTGGCGAGGACGAAGCCCAGCGGGGCGCCCAGCTGCGGCAGCATCCCGAACAGCGCCCGCCGGTTCGCCGGGGCGTTCTCGGTGGCCAGCAGCGCGGCGCCGCCCCACTCCCCGCCCAGGCCGAAGCCCTGGCCGAAGCGCAGCAGGCACAGCAGCACCGGCGCCAGGGTGCCCACGGAGGCGTGGGTGGGCAGCACGCCGATGAGCACGGTGGACACGCCCATGACGAGCAGCGCCGCCACCAGGGTCGCCTTGCGGCCGATCCGGTCGCCGAAGTGGCCGAAGACGACCGAGCCGATCGGGCGGGCGACGAAGGCGATGGCGAAGGTGGCCAGCGAGGCGAGGGTCTCGGCCGCCTCGTTGCCCGAGGGGAAGAAGAGCGGGCCGAAGACCAGCACGGCGGCCGTCGCGTAGACGTAGAAGTCGTAGAACTCGATCGTCGTGCCGATGAGGCTCGCGGCGGCGACCCGGCGGACCGGGTTGGCCGGCGCACCCGGCGTCGCGGCGGTGGCCGGCGCGCGGTGCGCGCCGGCGGTGTTCAGGTCGGCGGGACCCATGGCGGAGCTCCGGGGGTGCGGCGGTGGGGGTCGCCGCAGAAGGTAGCCGCGGGCACCCACCGCGCATCCACTCCGCGAGACAGTCGTCTCACTTCGTGGACACGGCCGTCGCCGGGGGCCCGGCTCGACGGGCGCGCCCCCGCGGGGCCCGCCCCCGCGGTGCGGCGGGGACCGCCCACCCGCGCGCCCACCCGCGCGTCCACCCGCGCGCCGGGCCGCGCGCCGGGCCGCGCCGGGGCGGGGCGCGGCGGGTGCGACGATCCTCCCGGTCCGCGCGCCCCGCCGCCGGGCCCCGCCCGCACCACCGCCCCCGAGGAGCTGACGATGACCGACGGCCCGCGGCCGCTGCACCTGCGCGAGGTCGCCACGGGGCTGCGCTCCCCGCACACCCCCGCCGTCCCCGGAGACCCGGCCGCACCGGTCGGCCCGGCCGGCCCGGTCTCCCCGCTGGCGGGGCCCTCGCGGCTGCGCGCGCTGGGCACCTGGCTGGCCGGGGTGCGCGACGCCGACGTCGCCGGCCCGCTGGAGCGGGTGCGGCTGGTCGTGCTGGCCGGCGACCACGGCGTGGCCGCGCGCGGGGTCTCGGTGCTGCAGCCCGGCGGCGCGGCCGGCGCGGTGCGCGCGCTCGTGGAGGGCACCCACCCGGCGGCGGTGCTGGCCGCCGCCAGCGGGGTGGAGCTGGCCGTGCACGCCCTGGGCGTGGCCGACCGCGACGCGCTCGAGGGGCTGCCGGCGGCGGTGGCGCAGCGGGCGGTGCGCGCCGGCAGCGGGGACGTGGCCGTCGAGGACGCCATGACGGAGGAGGAGACGCGCGCGGCCGTGGAGGCCGGCGCGGCCCTGGCCGACGAGGCCGCCGACGAGGGCGTGCAGCTGCTGCTGCTGGGCGACGTCGGGGCGGGCGCCACCGCGGTGGCCGCCGCGGTGGTGGCCGTCGCGCTGCGCAAGGGCGCCGTCGACGTGGTCGGCCGCGGCAGCGGCATCGGCGACGACGCGTGGATGCGCAAGGCGGCCGCGGTGCGCGACGCGGCGCGGCGCGGGCGGCAGGCGGCCACCCGCCCGGTGCTGCTGCTGCAGACGGTCGGCAGCCCCGACACCGCCGCGGCCGTCGGGTTCCTGCTGCGCGCCGCGGCCCGGCGCACCCCGGTGCTGCTCGACGGCGTCGTGGGCGCGGCCGCCGCGCTCGTGGCCAGCCGCGCGGTGCCCGGGGCGGAGAAGTGGTGGGCGGCGGGCGCGCGCACCGCGGAGCCGGCCCAGCACCTGGCGCTGGAGCGGCTGAAGCTGACGCCGGTGCTGGACCTGGGCGCCGGGCGCGGCGCGGGCACCGGCGCGCTGGCGGCGCTGGGGGTGCTGCGCGCGGCGCAGTCGCTGGCGGCCGCGGACGCCGTGCTCGCCCCGCCGCCCGCGCCGGAGCCCGAGCCGGAGCCGGAGGACGAGCCCGGGGACGTGCCCGCGGCGGAGGTCGGGGAGGCGCCTGCCGTGGGGGCCGAGGAGGGCGGTGGGGCCGGCGCGGCCGACACCGGGGGCGCGCGCACCGCTGGGTAGGGTGACCGGGTGGTCCGCCTGGAACTGAGCAGCAAGTCCGTCAAGAGCGTCGCCGCCGACGCCGTCGTGCTGGGGGCGGCCCGCTCCCCGGGCGCCGCCCGCGGCGCCGAGCCGGTGCTGCTGGGCGCCGACGACCTGCCGCGCTCCACGCGCGCGGCGCTGGTGCGGGCCCTGACCGACCTCGGCGCCGACGGCTCGGCCGGCGCGGTGCACCTGCTGCCGCAGGTCGACGGCGTGAGCGCCCCCCTGGTCGCGGTCGTCGGCGTGGGCGAGGGCGCGCAGGACCCCGAGGCGCTGCGCCGGGCGGCGGGCGCGGCCGTGCGGGCGCTGGCCGGGCGCCGCAGGGTGGCCCTGGCGCTGCCCGCCCCGGACGCCGCGGCCGTGGGCGCGCTGGCCGAGGGCGCGGCGCTGGGCGCCTACGCCTTCACCCGCTACCGCCCCGCCGAGCGCGGGCCGGTCGAGCAGGTCTCGGTGCTGGTGGCCAAGCCGCGGGACAAGGCGCTGCGCGCCGGGCTGGAGCGCGCCCGGGTCCTGGGCGAGGCGGTCGCGGTGGCCCGCGACCTGGTCAACACCGCCCCCGGCGACCTCGCGCCGGCCGACCTCGCCGCGGCGGCGCAGGAGCTGGCCGCGGGCACGGGGCTGTCGGTGCGGGTGCTCACCGAGGCGGAGCTGGCCGCCGGCGGCTACGGCGGCATCCTCGGCGTGGGCCAGGGCTCCTCGCGCCCCCCGCGCCTGGTCGTCGTCGAGCACGCCCCGAGGGGTGCGCGCGCGCACCTGGCGCTGGTGGGCAAGGGCATCACCTTCGACTCCGGCGGCCTCTCGCTCAAGCCCCCGGCGGGCATGGAGACGATGAAGAGCGACATGTCCGGGGCGGCGGCCGTGCTGGCGGCCGTGCGGGCGGTGGCCGACCTCGACCTGCCGGTGCGGGTGACCGGCTGGCTCGCCGTGGCGGAGAACATGCCCTCGGGCACCGCGATCCGCCCCTCGGACGTGCTGACGATGCGCGGCGGCACCACCGTGGAGGTGCTCAACACCGACGCCGAGGGCCGGCTGGTCATGGCCGACGCCCTCGTGGACGCCACGGCCGAGCGGCCCGACCGCGTGGTGGACGTGGCGACCCTGACCGGCGCGCAGGTCGTCGCGCTGGGCAACCGCGTCTCGGCGGTCATGGCCAACGACGATTCCTTCCGCGACGAGGTGCTGGCCGCGGCCGAGCGCGCCGGGGAGCAGTTCTGGCCGATGCCGCTGCCGCAGGAGCTGCGCGCGAGCCTGGACTCGCAGGTCGCCGACCTGGCCAACATCGGCGACCGGGCCGGCGGGATGCTCGTCGCCGGGCTGTTCCTGCGCGAGTTCGTCGGCGAGCGCGCCGACGGCACCCTGGTGCCGTGGGCGCACCTGGACATCGCGGGCCCGGCCTTCCTGACGTCCGAGCCGCACGGCTACACGCACCGGGGGGGCACCGGCGTGGCGGTGCGCACCCTGGTGGCGCTGGCGGAGGACCTCGCCCGCTGAGCTGCCGCACCGGGCGCCCGCTCGCACCCGCTCGCGCCCGTCCGCGGTGCGGGCGGGTCCACGGGCGCCCGGACCGGCGCGCGCGTGTCCGTTCGTGCCCGCTCCGGGCGAGCGGAGATGCACTGAGAGCAACTGGCGCTATGCTCAAAGTGACGATTCTTCGGGAGGGCGCCGACCGCCCGCCCGAGGTGACGCACGCCGCGCACCCTGCAGCCCGCGGGGTGGAGACCCCGGAGGACCCATGAGCTCGCAGCACCACGTCCACGACTCCGCGCAGCACGGTCTGCGCCAGCTCGCCCGCCGCGCCGCGGCGACGGCGGCCGCCTGCGCGGTGCTCGCCGGCGGTGGGGTGCTGACCGCCGCGGCCGCCTCGGCCGTGCCCAAGGGCACCGTGGTCGTGATCGACGCGAGCGCGCGCAAGGAGTCGGTGACCACGCGCAAGGAGTCCGTGGTGGACCGCAAGGAGTCGGTGACCACCCGCAAGGAGTCGGTGACCACGCGCAAGGAGTCCGTGGTGGACCGCAAGGAGTCGATCCAGCTCGAGCGCGAGCGCTGAGACCACCGGGCCCGCAGCGGCCCTGCACGACGGCGGCGGCACCCCCCGGGGTACCGCCGCCGTCGTGCGTGTTCCTGCCGGGCGCGCGCCCCCTGGACCCCGCCCGGGGCGGGGGTGACAGAATCCCCGCGGAGCAGTCCCGCACAGCCGACCTAGGAGCTTTTCGTGGCAGGTGCCGCCGGCCAGGAGTACGACGTCGTCATCCTCGGAGGGGGCAGCGGGGGGTACGCGTGCGCGCTGCGCTCGGCCGAGCTCGGCCTCTCCGTCGCCCTCGTGGAGAAGGACCTGCTGGGCGGGACGTGCCTGCACCGCGGGTGCATCCCCACCAAGGCCCTCATCCACGCCGCCGAGGTGGCCGACTCCGCCCGCGAGTCCGAGGCGTTCGGCGTGCGCGCCACCTTCGACTCCATCGACATGGCGGGGGTGAACAAGTACAAGGACGGCGTCGTCGCGCGCCTCTACAAGGGCCTGCAGGGCCTGGTGAAGTCGCGCAAGGTCGAGCTGGTGCAGGGCACCGGCCGCCTGGTCGCCCCGAACGCCGTGGAGGTCGACGGGCAGCGCTACACCGGCAAGCACGTCGTGCTGGCCTCCGGCTCGTACTCGCGCTCGCTGCCCGGCCTGGAGGTCGGCGGTCGCGTCATCACCAGCGAGCAGGCGCTGCAGCTGGACTCGGTGCCCACCTCCGTCGTCGTGCTCGGCGGCGGGGTCATCGGCGTGGAGTTCGCCAGCGTCTGGCGCTCCTTCGGCGCGGACGTCACCATCGTCGAGGCGCTGCCGCACCTGGTGCCCCTGGAGGACGAGGCGTCCAGCAAGGCGCTGGAGCGCGCGTTCCGCAAGCGCGGCATCAAGTTCTCCCTGGGCGTGCGCTTCAAGGGCGCGCAGCAGCACGACTCCGGCGTGACGGTGACCCTCGAGGACGGCAAGACCCTCGAGGCCGACCTGCTGCTCGTGGCCGTCGGCCGCGGCCCCAACACCGCCGGCCTCGGCTACGAGGAGCAGGGCGTGGCCATGGACCGCGGCTACGTGCTGACCGACGAGCGCCTGCGCACCAACGTCGAGGGCGTGCGCGCCGTCGGCGACATCGTTCCCGGCCTGCAGCTGGCGCACCGCGGTTTCCAGCAGGGCATCTTCGTCGCCGAGGACATCGCCGGCCTGCAGCCCACCCCGATCGACGAGAACGGCATCCCGAAGGTGACGTACTCCGAGCCGGAGGTCGCCTCGGTGGGCCTGACCGAGACCAAGGCCCGCGAGAAGTACGGCGACGTGGACGTGGTCGAGTACAACCTCGGCGGCAACGGGCGCAGCCAGATCATCGGCACCACGGGTTTCGTCAAGCTCGTGCGCCAGAAGGACGGCCCCGTCGTGGGCGTGCACATGGTCGGCTCCCGCATGGGCGAGCAGGTCGGCGAGGCGCAGCTCATCGTCAACTGGGAGGCCTTCCCGGAGGACGTCGCCGCCCTCGTGCACGCGCACCCCACGCAGAACGAGTCCCTCGGCGAGGCGCACCTGGCGCTGGCCGGCAAGCCGCTGCACACGCACTCCTGACCGCCGCGGCCGGCCGCGCGGCAGCGGCCCGCCGGCACCGACCGAACCCGTCGGCGTCCCTCCGGGCGCCGGAGCACGCACGTCCGTGAGGAGAACCGAACAGATGTCGAACCCGGTGCAGATGCCGGCGCTCGGGGAGAGCGTCACCGAGGGCACCGTCACCCGCTGGCTGAAGTCGGTGGGCGACACCGTCGAGGTGGACGAGCCCCTGCTGGAGGTGTCCACCGACAAGGTCGACACCGAGATCCCCTCGCCCGTGGCCGGCACCCTGCTGGAGATCCTCGTCGGCGAGGACGAGACGGTCGAGGTCGGCACCGACCTCGCCCGCGTCGGCGACGCCTCCGAGCAGGACGGCGCGCAGGACGGCGCGCAGGGCGGGCAGGACGCCCCGGCCCAGCCCGCCGAGCAGCCCGCCGCCCAGCAGCCGCCCGCGCCCGCCGAGCAGCCGGCCGCCCAGCCGTCCCCGCAGCAGCCGCCCGCGGCGCCGTCCGGTGGCGGTGGCGGTGGCACCGCCGTGCAGATGCCGGCGCTCGGGGAGAGCGTCACCGAGGGCACCGTCACCCGCTGGCTGAAGTCGGTGGGCGACACCGTCGAGGTGGACGAGCCCCTGCTGGAGGTGTCCACCGACAAGGTCGACACCGAGATCCCCTCGCCCGTGGCCGGCACCCTGCTGGAGATCCTCGTCGGCGAGGACGAGACGGTCGAGGTCGGCACCGACCTCGCCCGCGTCGGCGACGCCTCCGAGCAGGACGGCGCGCAGGACGGCGCGCAGGGCGGGCAGGACGCCCCGGCCCAGTCCGCCGAGCAGCCCGCGCCGGTCGCGGAGCCGCTGGCGACGCAGCCGGACCCTCGGGAGGAGTCGCTGGCCGACGAGGTCGCCGAGCGCGAGACGGCGCGGCAGCAGGCCGAGGCCGCCACCCAGCCGTCCTCGGCGCGCGGCGAGGGCTCCCCCGAGCCGCAGGCCGCCCCGCAGCCGGCGGCCCCGCCGACCCCGCCCGCCCCGCCGGCCCCGCCGGCCCCGGCGGCGCAGCCCACCGGCGGCAGCACCTACGTCACCCCGCTGGTGCGCAAGCTCGCCAAGGACCTCGGCGTGGACCTGTCGGGCGTCACCGGCACCGGCGTGGGCGGGCGCATCCGCAAGCAGGACGTGCAGCAGGCCGCCGACGAGGCGCGCGCCGCCGCCGAGCGCGCGGCCGAGCAGGCCCGCCAGGCGCAGCAGGCCCCGGCGGCGCAGGCCCCCGCGGCCGCCGCGGCGCCGGCGCGCCCGCAGGCGCCGGTCGTGGAGGTCTCCGCCAAGCGCGGGACCACCGAGAAGATGTCCCGCCTGCGCAAGGTCATCGCCCAGCGGATGAAGGAGTCGCTGCAGAACTCCGCGCAGCTGACCACCGTCATCGAGGTCGACGTCACGCGCATCGCCCGGCTGCGCGCGCGGGCGAAGAACTCCTTCGCGGCCACCGAGGGCGCCAAGCTGACGTTCCTGCCGTTCTTCGTCAAGGCCGCGGTCGAGGCGCTCAAGCAGCACCCCGCCCTCAACGCCAGCATCGACGGCGAGAACATCGTCTACCACGCCAGCGAGAACGTCTCGCTGGCCGTGGACACCCCCAAGGGCCTGATCACCCCCGTCATCAAGGACGCCGGCGACCTCAACCTCGGCGGGCTCGCGCGCAAGATCTCCGACCTCGCCGCGCGCACGCGCAGCAACAAGATCACCCCCGACGACCTCGCCGGGGGCACGTTCACCATCACCAACACCGGCAGCGTCGGGGCCCTGTTCGACACCCCGATCCTCAACGCGCCGCAGGTGGCCATCCTCGGCACCGGCGCGATCGTCAAGCGCCCCGTCGTCCTCACCGACGACGAGGGCCAGGAGACCATCGCGATCCGCTCGATGATGTACCTCGCCCTGTCCTACGACCACCAGATCGTGGACGGCGCGGACGCCGCGCGCTTCCTGCAGACCGTCAAGAAGCGCATCGAGGGCGGCGCCTTCGAGGGCGAACTGGGTCTGTGACCCGCCCGGCGGCCCCGGCCGCCGGTGGACCGCGCGCGGCTCCGCTCCCCCTCCCGGGAGCGGGGCCGCGCCCGTCGTGGCAGGGTCCGCAGCAGGAGATCGGCGTCGAGCGGGAGGACGGTCAGTGCGCGTCGTGGTGAGCGGGGCCAGCGGCCTCATCGGCCGGCACCTGGTGCGGCACCTGCACGGGCAGGGGCACGAGGTGGTCACCCTGGTGCGCCGGGAGCCGCGCGGGCCCGGCGAGGTGCGCTGGGACCCGGCCGCCGGTCAGCTGGACCCGGCGCAGCTGGGCGCCGTCGACGGCGCGGTGAACCTCTCGGGCGCCGGCGTCGGCGACGAGCGGTGGACCCCCGAGCGCAAGGAGCTCATCGTCTCCTCGCGCGTGGACTCCACCCGCACGCTGGTGCGCGCGCTGCTGGCGCTGGACGCCCCGCCGCGCGTGCTGGTCAACGCCTCCGCCATCGGCGCCTACGGCGAGGGCGGCGAGGCGGTGCTCACCGAGTCCTCCCCGCGCGGGGACGACTTCCTCGCCGACGTCGTGGCCCGCTGGGAGGGGGCCGCGGCCCCGGCGGCCGAGGCGGGCGTGCGGGTGGCGCTGGCGCGCACCGCGCTGCTGGCCGACCCCGGCGGGGGGGCCTTCGGGCGCCTGCTGACGCTGTTCAAGCTCGGCGCGGGCGGCAGGCTGGGGAACGGGCGGCACTGGTGGAGCCTGATCTCCACGCCGGACGAGGTGGCGGCCCTGACCTTCCTGCTGGAGCAGCCGCTGTCCGGGCCGGTGAACCTGGCGTGCCCGCAGCCGGCGCGCAACGCGGAGGTCACGCGCGAGCTGGGCCGCGCGCTGCACCGCCCGACCCTGCTGCCCGTGCCCGCCGCCGCGCTGCACGTCGCGCTGGGCGAGTTCGCCGGGCAGGTGCTGGCCAGCCAGCGCGTGGTGCCCGCGGCGCTGCTCGGCGCCGGGTTCCGCTTCCGCCACCCCGACGCGCGCGCGGTCACCCGCTGGCTGGCGAGCGCCGGCTGAACCCGGCCGGCACCCGTCCGGCCCGTCCGGCCCGTCCGGCCCGTCCAGCCCTTGTGGCCAGTGTGGCCCGTGCGGGCCCCGCTCAGCCGACGGCCCGCACGCGCCACTGGCCCTCCACGCGCACCAGGGTCAGGCGCGAGGCGCGCGGGGCGGAGGCGGGCACGCTGCTCACCGCGCCGTCGGGGCCGAGGACCTCGTGCGCCTGCGTGACGACCTCGGCCACCACGACCGCGCGCCCGGGCTGCGCCACCTCGACGGCCACGTCCAGCACGTCGAAGCCCAGCCCGGACCAGCGCGAGCCGGCGGCGGCGAGCTGCACCAGCAGCGCCTCGTCGGCGGCCAGGGCCGGTGAGCCGGGGGCGTCCACCCCCGCCAGCGCGGCGGGGTCCGCGGAGCGCAGCGCGTCCGCGCGCCGGGCGGCCAGCTCGCGCACCACCGCGGGCAGGTCGGCGCCCAGCAGCACGCCGTCGCCCACCTCACCCTCCCCCGCCCGACCGGCGGCCCCCACGCCGACAGCCCCCACGCCGACAGCCCCCACGCCGATAGCCCCCACGCCGACGGCCTCGTCACCGGCGGCCGGGACGGGGACGGCGGGGACCGGGGCCGCTGCAGCGGCCGCGACCGGCGGCGGTGCGGCGGCGGGCGCCACGGCCAGGGGGGTGCGCGGAGCTGCGGGCTGGGCGAGCTCGGTGGGCTCGCTGGGCTGCGCGGGCTCGGCGGGGGCGGCGGCGCGCACCGGCACCGCGTCGGCCGCCGGCCCGCCCGGGCGCAGGGCCACCGCGGCGCTCACACCGGCGGCGACCACGAGGGCGGCCGCCGCCCCGGCCAGCACCCGCCGCCCCGGGCGGCGCGAGGCACCCGGCCCGCTCCCGCGCGACCCGGGCCGCGCGGCGACGCGCCCGGTCCGGGCGGGCAGCGGCGCGGGCGCCGCTGCAGGTACCGCCGCGGGCACCGCCGGGCGCAGGGGCCGGGTGACCGGCACGGCAGCGGAGTCCCCGGGGTGCGCCGGCGAGGTCCCGCCGCCACCGGCGGGCGCGGCGTCGCCACCGCGCGCGGGCGCGCCCGCCGCCCAGGGCCCGGCGCCGGAGGAGCGCACCGGGCGCGGCTGGGCGCAGCCGGCCGCGGCCTGGGCCAGCTCCCCGGGCGTGGGGCGCCGCGAGGGCGTGCGGTGCAGACCCTCGCGCAGCACGCCGAGCAGCTCGGTGGAGGTGCCCGCGGGCAGGGCCGCCCCGGCGCGGCGCACCGCGCGGCGGCCCACGCCCGAGCCGCCGGACGGGGGCGCCTGCCCGGTCAGGGCCCACCAGGCCACCGCCGCCAGCCCGTACACGTCCGAGGCCGCCCCGGCCGCACCACCGGCGACGACCGCGGGGTCGGCGAAGCCCGGCGTGCCCAGGACGCTGCCGTGCGGGCGGCCGATCGCGCGCGCCAGCCCCAGGTCGGCCAGCAGCGGCTCGCCGCGCGCGTCGAGCAGCACGTTGCCCGGGGAGACGTCGCCGTGCACCACCCCGGCGGAGTGCAGCTCCTCCAGCGCGGGGCCGAGGACCGCCAGCAGCCCGACGACCTCCGCCGCGCCGAGGCGCCCGCGCCGGCGCAGCACCTCGGCCAGGCTGCCGCCGGGGGCCAGGTCGAGCACGAGCACCGGCCGGCCGGCGCCGTCGCGGGAGATGTCGTGCACGGCCACGACGCGGGGGTGGCGCACCCGGCGCAGGAGGGCCAGCTCGCGCAGCGGGCCCGCCCCGCCGGCGGTGCCACCAGTGCCACCGGGGCCCTCGGGCCCCCCGGGCCCGTCGGCGCCGTCGGCCACGGGCTGCAGCACCTTCAGCGCCCGCCGCTGCCCGTCCGGCCCGGTGCCGGCCCACACCACGCCCGAGCCGCCCGCGCCCAGCAGGTGGTGCACCTCGTAGCCGTCGACCCGCGGGGCGCGCAGGCGCAGGTCCTCGCCCAGCTCGGCCAGCGCGGCGCGGCGGGCGGCGCGCACGGCACCGGCCGTCCCCGTCCCGGACGGCGCGGGCCCGGCCGGGGCGGCGTGCCGGCCGCGGCGCAGCGAGCGCACGCCGGGGGTGGTCGCGGGGTCGCCGGGGGCGGTCGCGGGGTCGCCGGGGGCGGTCTCGTCGTGGGGCACGCGGGACAGGGAACCGCACGCGGCGGGATGGCCGCGCCCGTCATCCACAGCCTCGATACGCTCGGGGGGTGATCCCCAGCCCCACCACCCTGGACCGGTCGGACCCCCTGCTCCCGGCCATCCCGTCGGGGAAGGCCTCGCCGTCCCCCGCGGTGCCCTCGCCGTCGCTGCCGCCGACGGCGGACGTGGTCGTCGTCGGCGCCGGCCTGGCCGGGCTGGCGTGCGCCCGGCACCTGACCGCGGCCGGGGTCGAGGTGGTCGTCGTGGACTCCTCCGACGGGGTGGGCGGTCGCGTGCGCTCCGACCTCGTCGACGGCTTCCGCGTCGACCGGGGCTTCCAGCTGATCAACCCCGCGTACCCCGAGCTGCACAACGTCCTCGACGTCGCCGCGCTGCGCCTGCAGCCCTTCGACGCCGGCGTCGCGGTGCACCGCGACGGGCGCGTGTCCGCGGTGCGCGACCCGCGCCGGCACGCGGCCGGCGTGGTGGAGGCGCTGCGCTTCCCGCTGGGCGGGGTGAGGGAGAAGGCCGCGGTGGCGCGCTGGCTGCTGCGGGTGACCGGCCCCGGGGACCTGAAGGAGCGCGACTCGGGCTGGTCCGACGCCCTGGACGACGCCGAGGTGCACGGCGGGCTGCGCTGGTCGGTCATCGAGCCGTTCCTGGCCGGCGTGCTCGGGGAGGTCGACGGCACCACCTCGCGGCGCTACGTCGACCTGGTGGTGCGCAGCCTGCTGCGCGGCACCCCGGGCCTGCCGGCCGCGGGCGTGCAGGCGGTGCCCGAGGCGATCGCGGCGCAGCTGCGCCCCGGCTCGGTCGTGCTGGGCACCGAGGTGCGCCACCTGGGCCTGGCGCCGCGCTCGATCGTCGCGGAGACCACCGCGGGCGGGGTCAACGCGCAGGCCGTCGTCGTGGCCACCGACGTCGGCGCGGCCGCCCACCTGCTGCCGAAGCTGCAGGAGCCGCAGGTGCACCCGCTGACGTCCTACTGGTACGTCACCCCCTCCTCCCCCGCGCCGGCCTCGCGCGAGAAGCTCATCCACCTCGACGGCGAGCGCGGCGGCCCGGTGGTCAACACCGCCGTCGTCTCCGCCGTGGCGCCGAGCTACGTGCCCGCCGGGGACCGGCGCGGCCTGGTCAGCGCCCTGCTGCTGGGCCGCGACGCCTCGGCGGGGACGGACGCGCGGGTGCGCGCGCAGCTGGCCCGCGTCTACGGCGCCGACACCGCCGGGTGGGAGCTGATCGCGGTGCACGACGTGCCGCACGCGCTGCCGGCGCTGACGGCCCCGTTCGACGGGCCGCGCCCGGTCGACCTCGGCGACGGCCTGTTCGTCGCCGGCGACCACCGCGAGAACCCCTCGCAGCAGGGCGCGCTCGTGGCCGGCCGGCGCGCCGCCGACGCCGTGCTCACCCGGCTGGGGATGGGGCGCCGCCGTGCCGGCTGAGCGGCCCACGGTCGTGGCCACCTCCGGGGGCTGGCGCCGCCGCGAGCGCGGCGGGCTGGACTGGGCGGGCACGGCCCTGGAGGCGGTGCGCCTGGCGCAGGTGCCCGGCTCGCGCCGGCCGCGCCTGACCTACCTGGGCACCGCGGGCGGCGACCAGCGCTCCTGGGCGGCGGAGGTGCACGCCGCCGGCGCCCGCGCCGGGTTCGAGACCACCGTGCTGGACCTGTTCCCCATGCCCTCGGTGGACGACGTGGCGCTGCACCTGCTCGACCAGGACGTCGTCTGGGTCGGCGGCGGCTCGGTGGCCAACCTGCTGGCGGTGTGGCGCGTGCACGGCCTGGAGGGCGCCTTCCGCGCCGCGTGGGAGGCCGGCGTGGTCCTCGGCGGCGTCAGCGCCGGCTCCATCTGCTGGTTCACCGGCGGCACCACGGACTCCTTCGGGCCGGAGCTGCGCGCGGTGACGGACGGGCTGGGCCTGCTGCCGTACGGCAACGGGGTGCACTACGACTCCGAGGCGCGCCGGCGACCGCTGGTGCACGCCCTGGTCGCCGACGGCACCCTGGGCGAGACGCACTGCACCGACGACGGCGTGGGCCTGGTCTACGCGGGCACCGAGCTGGTCGAGGCGGTCGCCGAGGTCGACGGGAAGGGCGCGTACGTGGTGCGCCGCGAGGCCGACGGCGAGGTCGTCGAGACGCGGCTGGAGCCGCGCCGGCTGCCCTCCTGAACCGCCCCGCGAGCGCGCGCGGCGCGCGTCGGGCGCGGACGTAGGCTGCCCGCGTGACGACGGTGGGCACGCGCGCCCCGCAGGTGCGGCGCTGGGACCTGGGCGCGGCGCGGGTGGAGTACCGCGAGGCGTGGGAGCACCAGCGCGCCCTGCACGCGCAGGTCGCCGCCGGCGAGCGCGGCGACACGGTGCTGCTGCTGGAGCACGAGCCGGTCTACACCGCCGGCAAGCGCACCAACTCGTGGGAGCGCCCCGTGGACGGCACCCCCGTGGTCGACGTCGACCGCGGCGGGCGCATCACCTGGCACGGGCCGGGGCAGCTGGTGGGCTACCCGCTGGTGCGGCTGAGCGCGCCGCTGGACGTCGTGGGGTACGTGCGCCGCCTGGAGCAGCTGCTGATCGAGGTCGCGGCGCGCTTCGGGGTGGAGGCGTTCCGGGTGCCCGGGCGCACGGGGGTGTGGGTGGCCACCGACGTCCCGGCGGTGCCCGGCGGGCGCTGCGAGGCGAAGGTCGCCGCGATCGGGGTGCGGGTGGCGCGCGGGGTGACGATGCACGGCTTCGCGCTGAACTGCGACACCGACCTGCGCGGCTTCGGGGCGATCGTGCCGTGCGGGCTGACGGACTCCGGGGTGGCCAGCCTGTCGTCGGCCTCGGGCCGGCCGGTGGGGGTCCTGGAGGCCGCGGCGGTGGTGGAGGAGCTGCTGCCGGCGGCGCGGCTGGCGGGCTGAGCCGCCCGCCGCGCCGCCGGCCGCGGCTCACAGCTGCGGGCGCACCTCCTGCGCGACCAGGTCCAGGTGCTCCAAGTCGGACAGGTCCATCACCTGCAGGTAGAAGCGGGTGATGCCCACCTGCGCGTAGCGGCCGATGGCGTCGACGACCTCGGCGGGGGTGCCGGCCAGGCCGTTCTCGCGCAGCTCGGCGGGCTCGCGCCCGATGGCGGCCGCGCGGCGCGCGACCTCGGCCTCGTCGCGCCCGCAGCACAGCACCAGCGCCGCGGAGAAGGTGATCTCGCCGGCGTCGCGGCCGCGGGCCGCGCAGGCCTCGCGCACGCGGGCGATCGCGGCGGCGTTGTCCTCGGCGCTGGCGAAGGGCAGGTTGAACTCGTCCGCGTACTGCGCGGCCAGGGCGGGGGTGCGCCGCTTGCCGCCGCCGCCGACGATGACGGGGATCCTCCCCTGCGCGGGCTTGGGCAGCGCCGGGGAGCCGGTGATCCGGTAGTGCTCGCCGACGAAGTCGAACGTCTCGCCGACCGGCGTGCTCCACAGGCCGGTGACGACCTCCAGCTGCTCGGCGAAGCGGTCGAAGCGCTCGCGCAGCGGCGGGAAGGGGATGCCGTAGGCGGCGTGCTCCTCCTCGTACCAGCCGGTGCCCAGGCCGAACTCGACCCGCCCGCCGGACATCTCGTCGACCTGGGCGACCTGGATCGCCAGCACGCCGGGGTGCCGGAAGGTCGCGGAGGTCACCAGGGTGCCCAGGCGCACGCGCGAGGTGTCGCGGGCCAGGGCGGCCAGGGTGGTCCAGGCGTCGGTGGGGCCGGGCAGGCCGTCGCCGCCCATGGTCAGGTAGTGGTCGGAGCGGAAGAAGGCGTCGTAGCCGGCTTCCTCGGTGGCGACGGCGACGCGACGCAGGGTCTCGTAGCTGGCGCCTTGCTGGGGTTCGGTGAAGATGCGCAGGTCCACGCCGCCGATCCTGCCCGGCGCCCCGGCGCCGTCCTCTGGCAGGGTCGTGTCCGTGACGAACGAACCGTCCCCACCCGCCGCGCCGCCCGCCGCGCTGCCCGCCGCGCCGCCCGCCGCGCTGCCCGCCGTGCTGCCGGGCACGGCCCGCGCCCTGGAGCACCTGCTGGCGCGCGCGCAGGCCGAGCACCGGCTGCCCTCGGTGGTGGCCGGCCTGGTGCGCGGCGGGCGGCTGGTGTGGACCGGCGCGGCCGGCACCGCCGTGACCGACCCGGCCGGCGAGCACCTGCCGGACGCGGCGGGCACCCAGTACCGCATCGGCTCGATCACCAAGACGTTCGTGGCGGCCGGGGTGATGCGCTGCGTGGAGGACGGGCTGAGCGCGCTGGACGAGCCGCTGCGCGCGCACCTGCCCGAGCTGGTCGGCGCCGGGGCGGGCGCGCTGACGGTGGGGCAGGTGCTCGGGCAGGCCTCGGGGCTGCAGGCCGAGACGGACGGGCCCTGGTGGGAGCGCACCCCGGGCGGGGACTGGCGCGAGCTGCTGCCGCTGCTGGGTCCCTCGGCGCTGCGCCACCGCGCCGGCTCGCGCTTCCACTACTCCAACGTCGGCTACGCCGTGCTCGGCGAGCTGCTGGGGCGGCTGCGCGGGGCGCGCTGGGACGAGGTGGTCGCCGAGCAGTTCCTGCGCCCGCTGGGCATGGCGCGCACCACCACCCGCCCGCAGCAGCCTGCCGCGCGCGGCTTCGCGGTGCACCCGTGGGCCGACGTGCTGCTGCCCGAGCCGGAGCACGACGCCGGCGCCATGGCCCCGGCCGGGCAGCTGTGGTCGACGGTGGCGGACCTGGCGCGCTGGGCCGGCGTGGTCGCCGACGGCGCGGGCGTGCTGCAGCCGGCGACCGTGGAGGCGATGCGCCGCCCGCAGGCCGTCGACGACGCGCGCGGCGCGGCGTGGAGCACCGGCTACGGGCTGGGCCTGCAGCTGTGGAACGCCGCGGGCGCGCGCGCGGCCGGGCACTCCGGCTCCATGCCGGGTTTCGTGGCGATGCTGCGGGTGGACGTGGGCACCGGCGACGCGGTGCTGGCGCTGACGAACTCCACCACCGGCTTCGGGGAGCTGCCGGTGCGGCTGCTGGCGGCGCTGGCCGAGGCCGAGCCGGCCGCGCCGCGCCCGTGGCGCCCGGCGCCGGTGGACGCCGACGCGCTGGAGCTGGTGGGGCCCTGGTACTGGGGCCCGGCGCCGCTGGTGCTGCGCGCCCGCGGGGACGGCTCGCTGGAGCTGAGCGGGCTGGCCGGGCGGGCGCGCTCCTCGCGGTTCGTGCGCGACGGCGCCGCGGGCACCTGGCGGGGCCTGGACGAGTACTACGCCGGCGAACTGCTGCGGGTGGTGCGCTCGGCGGACGGGGCCGTCAGCCACCTGGACCTGGCCAGCTTCCGGCTCACCCGCACGCCCTACGACCCGGGCGCGGACGTGCCCGGTGGCGTGGACCCGACGGGCTGGCGCCCGTGACGGCGGTGCCGACGGCGGGGCCGGGGGCGCGACGTACGCTGGGCGCGTGACGATCGCACCCGAGGGACGGCGCATGCTCCGCATCGAGGCGCGCAACGCCGAGACGCCGATCGAGCGCAAGCCGTCGTGGATCCGCACGAAGGCGCGCACCGGTCCGGAGTACACCGAGCTCAAGGGCCTGGTGAGGAGCGGCGGGCTGCACACCGTCTGCGAGGAGGCGGGCTGCCCCAACATCTACGAGTGCTGGGAGGACCGCGAGGCCACCTTCCTCATCGGCGGCTCCGAGTGCACCCGCCGCTGCGACTTCTGCCAGATCGACACCGGCAGGCCCTCGCCGCTGGACCGCGACGAGCCGCGCCGGGTGGCCGAGAGCATCCGCACGATGGGGCTGCGCTACGCCACGATCACCGGCGTGGCCCGCGACGACCTCGCCGACGGCGGCGCGTGGCTGTACGCCGAGACGATCCGGCAGACCCACGCCCTCAACGAGGGCACCGGCGTGGAGATCCTCGTGCCGGACTTCAACGGCCGCCCGGAGCTGCTGCAGCAGGTCTTCGACGCCGCGCCGGAGGTCTTCGCGCACAACGTCGAGACGGTGCCGCGCATCTTCAAGCGCATCCGCCCCGCCTTCCGCTACGAGCGCTCCCTGGACGTCATCGCGCAGGGGCGCGCCGCGGGCCTGGTGACGAAGTCCAACCTCATCCTGGGCATGGGCGAGACCGACGAGGAGGTCGTCGAGGCGCTGGCCGACCTGCGCGGCGCCGGCTGCGACATCGTCACCATCACCCAGTACCTGCGCCCCAGCCCGCGCCACCACCCCGTGGAGCGCTGGGTCAAGCCCGAGCGCTTCGTGGAGTTCTCCGCCGAGGCCGAGCGCCTCGGCTTCGCGGGCGTCATGGCCGGGCCGCTGGTGCGCTCCTCGTACCGCGCCGGGCGGCTGTGGGCGCAGGCGATGCGCCGGCGCGGCGTGGCCGTGCCCGAGCAGCTGGCGCACCTGGACCGCGAGGTGCCCGCCGCGCAGGAGGCCTCCAGCCTGCTGGCGCGCTGACGCCGCCCGGCCCACCCGCCAGGCCCACCCCCACCGCCGACCCGCCCGCGTCCCCGACCGCGCCGCCGCTCCCCCGGACGGCGGCCGGGCGGCGACGATCGGCGGTGGGGCGGGCGGTGCGCGCGCCGTATCCTCCTCCCATGGCACGACGCGAGGCGCCCGCGGGCGCGAGCCCCGCCCCGAAGCCGAGGAAGCAGCGCTTCAAGCGGCTCCGTCAGCTCAAGCAGGTCTACGACATGACGGTGCGGGTCGACCCCGCGACGCGGTGGTGGCTGCTGCTGGCGATCGGCGCCCCGGTGCTCGTCGGCGTGGTCGTCGGCGTGGCCACCGGCCACTGGATCTACTTCCCGCTGCTCGGGGTCATGGTCGGCGCCCTGGCGGGCATGTTCCTGCTGGGCCGGCGCGCCGAGCGCGCCGCCTACGTCAGCCTCGAGGGCCAGAAGGGCGCCGCCGGCGCCGCGCTGAGCTCGCTGCGCCGCGGCTGGACCGTCGAGCAGGAGCCGGTGGCGATCGAGGCGCGCACCCAGGACATGGTCTTCCGCGCGGTCGGCCGCGCCGGGATCGTCCTGGTGGGCGACGGCCCGCCCACCCGCGTGCGCCGGCTGCTCGAGGGCGAGCGGCGCAAGGTGGCCCGCGTGGCCCCGAACGTGCCGGTGCACCTCTACACCGTCGGCGACGGCGGCGGCGAGGGCGAGGTGCCGCTGCGCAGGCTGGCGCCGAAGGTGCAGCGCCTCAAGCCCACCCTGACCAAGCAGGAGGTCGCCGCGGTCACCAAGCGGCTGAAGGCCCTGGGCGGGGTGCGCCCGCCGGTGCCGCAGGGCGTGGACCCCATGCGCGCGCGCCCGGACCGCCGCGCCATGCGCGGGCGCTGAGCCGGGCACGACCCGCCGCACCCCCCTCGACGCGACCCCCGCGACGCGACCCTCCGGGCCGCCGGTCACCGACGCACGACGACGGTGCCGGCGGCCTTGTCGTGCAGGCCGCGGCGGTCCGCGTCCCACACCGCCGCCGGCACCACGAGCACGAGCAGGAGCGTGCGCACGGCCGCGCGCAGCGGGCCCACGGGCCGCGGGGCGTCCACGCGGCGCACCACCACGCCGGCGACGGCGTGCCCGATGCTCGTGCCGAGCGTGGCCACCAGCAGCAGGTGCATCAGCGCGAAGACGGCCAGCGGCGCGAAGTCGCGCCCCAGCGCCTCGGCGAGGAAGGCGCGGCCGATGAGGGTCGCCAGCGCCCAGTCCACCGCCAGCCCGAGCAGGCGCCGCGGCCAGCCGGCCACGGCGCCGCGCCCGGCGGCCGGCAGGCCCAGCCGGGCGCCGGGCACGGGGGCGTCGTCGCCGCCGCGCGGGCCGGGCGCTGCGCTGCTGGGCGGGCTCTGGCTCACGGCGCCACCCTAAGCGCCGCGGCGCGGCGCGCCGGGGCGCGGGGCGCACCACCCTGTCGCCACCGGCGACCGCCCCGGTAACGTGCCGGAAACACCGGCGACACGGGAGCGAAACGGCGTCCCCCTAGCGTCGGCGCGTCCGCGGCGGCTCGAAGGCCGGGCCGGTCCCGTCCCTGGAGGTTGGATGTTCAGCAACTCCGAAGAGGTCCTGAAGTACATCAAGGATGAGGACGTCAAGTTCGTCGACATCCGCTTCTGCGACCTTCCGGGCGTCATGCAGCACTTCAACGTGCCCGCCGCATCGGTGGACGCGGACGCCCTGACCGAGGGCCAGATGTTCGACGGCTCCTCGATCCGCGGCTTCCAGGCCATCCACGAGTCGGACATGAAGCTGATCGCGGACCCGACCTCGGCCTTCCTCGACCCGTTCCGGGCCGAGAAGACGCTGGTGATCAACCACTCCATCGTGGACCCGTTCACCGACGAGCCCTACAGCCGCGACCCGCGCAACATCGCGGCCAAGGCCGAGGCGCACCTGAAGTCCACCGGCATCGCCGACACCGTCTACTTCGGCGCCGAGGCGGAGTTCTACATCTTCGACGACGTGCGGTTCGAGACGAGCCAGCGCGAGTCGTACTACCACATCGACTCCGTCGAGGCGGCGTGGAACACCGGCCGCTCCGAGGAGGGCGGCAACCGCGGCTACAAGACGCGCTACAAGGGCGGCTACTTCCCCGTCCCGCCGGTGGACCACTTCGCCGACCTGCGCGACGAGATGTGCGTGGAGCTCGGCAAGGCCGGCCTGAGCGTGGAGCGCTCGCACCACGAGGTCGGCACCGCGGGCCAGGCCGAGATCAACTACCGCTTCGACACGCTGAAGAACGCCGCCGACCAGCTGCTGCTCTTCAAGTACGTCGTCAAGAACGTCGCCTGGCGCAACGGCCGCACGGTGACCTTCATGCCCAAGCCCCTCTTCGGCGACAACGGCTCGGGCATGCACTGCCACCAGTCGCTGTGGAAGGACGGCGAGCCGCTCTTCTACGACGAGAAGGGCTACGGCGGGCTGTCGGACCTGGCGCGCTGGTACATCGGCGGCCTGCTGCACCACGCCCCGTCGCTGCTGGCCTTCACCAACCCGACGGTGAACTCCTACCACCGCCTGGTGCCGGGCTTCGAGGCTCCGGTCAACCTGGTCTACTCGGCGCGCAACCGCTCCGCGTGCATCCGCATCCCGATCACGGGCAACTCCCCCAAGGCCAAGCGCCTGGAGTTCCGCGTGCCGGACCCGTCGGCCAACCCGTACCTGGCGTTCTCCGCGCAGCTCATGGCGGGCCTGGACGGCATCAAGAACCGCATCGAGCCGGCCGACCCGGTCGACAAGGACCTCTACGAGCTCCCGCCGGAGGAGCACGCGAACATCAAGACGGTCCCGTACTCGCTGCCGGCGGTGCTGGACAAGCTGGAGGAGGACCACGAGTACCTCCTCGACGGCGGGGTGTTCACCTCCGACCTCATCGAGACGTGGATCGACTACAAGCGCACCAACGAGGTCGACCCGATCCGCCTGCGCCCGCACCCGCACGAGTTCGAGCTGTACTTCGACATCTGAGCCGACCCGGCAGCTGAGCCGGCCGGCACGGCCCGAGGGCCCGGTCCCCGCACCGCGGGGGCCGGGCCCTCGTGCTGCGGCGCCCGGGCGCCTCGCCTAGTCTCGGCGGCGTGGAGCGCGTCGTCGTCATCGCCGACGTCGACGAGACCCGCGTGCTGCTCTCCGGGGACGTCGACGCGAGCCTGGGTGCCGAGCTGGCCACGGCCTCGGCCGCCGTGCTGGCCCGCGACACCCCCATCGTCGTGGACGCCGGCGAGGTGGTCTTCATGGACTCCACCGGCATCGGCTTCCTGGCGCGGCTGGCCTCGCGCGCCCAGCGCCCGCCGGTGGTGCTGCTGCGGCCCCCGCCGGTGGTGCGCTTCCTCGTCAGCAGCACCCGCATCAGCACCCTGCTGGAGGTGCGCGAGAGCGAGGGCGGCACCCCCGCCTGAGCGGCCCGCACCCCCCGCGGCGGGCGCCCGCGGCGCGCGTTAGGTTGAGCGCGAGGCGACGCGAGGAGAGGTGGACCCGGTGACGCAGACGGCCGGCACGGTGGACACGCACGGGCAGCCCCTGCGGCTGGGGTACAAGGCCTCGGCGGAGCAGTTCGACCCCGCCCAGCTGGCGGACTTCGCCGTGCAGGCGGAGGAGCAGGGCATGGACTCGGTGTGGATCTCCGACCACTTCCAGCCCTGGCGGCACGTGGACGGCCACGCGCCCGCGGCGCTGGTGTGGCTGCCGTGGGTGGCCGCGCGCACCCGGCGGGTGCAGCTGGGCACGAGCGTGCTCACCCCCACGCTGCGCTACAACCCCGCCGTCATCGCGCAGGCGTTCGCCACGCTGGGCTGCCTGGCGCCCGGGCGCGCCATCCTCGGCATCGGCACCGGCGAGGCCCTCAACGAGACCGCCGTGGGCGTGGACTTCCCCGAGGCCAAGGAGCGCTTCGCGCGGCTGCGCGAGTCGGTGCGGCTGATCAAGGAGCTGTGGGACGGCGAGCGCGTCACCTTCGAGGGCGAGTACTACCGCCTGCACGACGCCACCGTGTACGACCGGCCCACCACCCCGGTGCCGATCTACGTGGCCGGCGGCGGGCCGGGGGTGACGAAGTACGCCGGCCGCGCCGGGGACGGCTACATCTGCACCTCCGGCAAGGGCATGGACCTGTACCGCGAGACGCTGCTGCCGGCGCTGGAGGAGGGCCTGGCCGCCTCCGGCCGCGAGCCCTCGGCCATCGACCGCACCATCGAGATCAAGGTCTCCTTCGACGAGGACCCCGCGCGGGCGCTGGAGAACTGCCGGTTCTGGGCGCCGCTGTCGCTGACGCCGGAGCAGAAGGCGAGCGTGCACGACCCGGTGGAGATGGCCCGCCTGGCCGACGAGCTGCCCATCGAGCAGGTCGCCAGGCGCTGGATCGTCGCCTCCGACCCCGCCGAGGTCGCCGCGGCCGTGCAGGAGTACGTCGACGCGGGTTTCACCCACCTCGTCTTCCACGCCCCCGGCCACGACCAGTCGCGCTTCCTGAGCCAGTTCACCGCCGACGTCGTGCCGCTGCTCAAGGGGCGCTGACCGGGGAGCCGAGCGGGGAGCCGAGCGGGGAGCACCGACGGGGGCGCCGGCCCGGTCAGCCGGCGGGCGGTCAGCGGCCGTAGAGGACGCGCTCGACCACCGCGCGGCAGCGGCGCGTGGTGCGCAGGTACAGCTCCTCGAACTCCCCCGCCGAGCCCGGCTCGAAGCCGAACAGGCGCGCCACGCCGTCGAGGTCGCGCAGCTGCGTGGGCAGGGAGTCGCCAGGCTTGCCGCGCCACAGCGCCACGGCGTTGCGCGCGCGCGAGGCCAGCGTCCACGCCTGCACCAGCACGTCGGCGTCCTCCGCGGCCAGCACCCCCGCGCGCACCGCGCCGTGCAGGGCGCCGGTGGTGGAGGTGGTGCGCAGCGCCTCGTGCTCGCCGGCGTGGCGCAGCTGCAGCAGCTGCGCGGTCCACTCCACGTCCGAGGTCCCGCCCCGGCCGAGCTTGAGGTGGCGCAGCGGGTCCGCCCCGCGCGGCAGCCGCTCGGCCTCCACGCGCGCCTTGACGCGCCGCACCTCGCGCACGTCCGCGTCCGAGAGCCCCTGCACCGGCCAGCGCAGCGGGTCCACCAGCTCCAGGAACCGCTCGCCGAGGTCGGCGTCGCCGGCGACGGGGCGCGCGCGCAGCAGCGCCTGAGCCTCCCAGGGCTGCGACCAGCGCGCGTAGTACGCCCGGTAGCTCGACAGCGAGCGCACCAGCGGCCCGTTGCGCCCCTCCGGGCGCAGGTCGGCGTCCACCTCCAGCGCCGGCTCGGGACCGGCGGCGCTGAGCTGGCGGCGCAGCTCGGCGACGACCTCGGTGGCCGCGCGCTGCGCGTCGGTCTCCGAGGCGCCCGCGCGCGGCTCGTGCACGAACAGCACGTCCGCGTCGCTGCCGTAACCGGTCTCGGCCCCGCCCAGGCGGCCCATGCCCACCACGAGCAGGCGGGTGGGCAGCTCGCCGCCGGAGCGCTCGGCCACGGCGCGCGCGCTGACGCGCAGCGCCACGTCGAGCACGGCCTGGTCGGCGTCGGACAGCGCCCGGCCCACCCCGGCCAGGTCGCGGGCGCCGACGAGGTCGGCCACGACGGTGCGGAACAGCTCGCGGCGGCGCACCCCGCGCGCGGCCAGCACGGCCCCGGCCGGCTCGCCGCGGCGGGCGGCGGCCGCGGCGGCGTCGGCGATGACCTCCGAGACGTCGTAGGGCGCCAGGCGCTCGTCGTCGGCGAAGACGGCCACCGCCTCCGGGCTCCTCAGCAGCAGGTCCACCGGCAGGCGCGCCGCGGAGAGCACCGAGGCCAGCCGCTCGGCGGCCGCGCCGGAGTCGCGCAGCATCGTCAGGTACCACTGGGTGCCGGCCAGCGCCTCGGACACGCGCCGGTACGCCAGCAGCCCGGCGTCGGGGTCGGCGCCGTCGGCGAACCAGCCCAGCAGCACCGGCAGCAGGGTGCGCTGGATGCTCGCGCGGCGGCTGACGCCGGAGGTCAGCGCCGACAGGTGCCGCAGGGCCCCGGCGGGGTCGCGGTAGCCCAGGGCGGCCAGCCGGGCGCGCGCGGCCTCCGGGCTCAGCTGCGCGTCCAGGCGCGCGTCGGCGGCCGACAGGCGCGCCACCGCGGAGAGCAGCGGGCGGTAGAACAGCTTCTCGTGCAGGCGGCGCACGTCGCGCCGGGTGCCGCGCCAGACCTCCTCCAGGCCGGCGACGGGGTCCCCGCGCAGGCCCATCGAGCGGCCCAGCCGGCGCAGGTCCGCCGGCGCGGTGGGCAGGACGTGGGTGCGCCGCATCCGGTGCACCTGCACGCGGTGCTCCAGGGCGCGCAGCAGGCGGTAGTCGCGGTCCAGCTCGCCGGCGTCGTGGCGCCCGACGTAGCCGTGGGTGGCCAGCGCCTCCAGCGCCTCCAGGGTGTTCGCGCTGCGGCGCAGCCGGTCGTCGGTGCGCCCGTGGACCATCTGCAGCAGCTGGATGGAGAACTCCACGTCGCGCAGGCCCCCGACGCCCAGCTTCAGCTGGCGCTCGGCCTCCTTGGAGGGGATGAGCGACTCCACCCGCCGGCGCATCGCCTGCACCTCCTGCACGAACCCCTCGCGCTCGCCGGCGCTCCACACCAGCGGGGCGATGCCGCGCAGGTACTGCGCGCCCAGCGCGGCGTCGCCGGCGACGGGGCGGGCCTTCAGCAGCGCCTGGAACTCCCACGTGCTGGCCCAGCGGCGGTAGTACTCCAGGTGGCTGGCCAGGGTGCGCACCAGCGGGCCCTGCTTGCCCTCCGGGCGCAGCGCGGCGTCGACCTCCCACAGCGTGCCCTCGGCGGTGGAGGCCGAGCACACCCGCTGCAGCGCCACGGCCAGCTTCGCGCCGGTGCGCAGCGCGGCGTCCTCGGCCGCGCCGTCGGCGGGCTCGGCGACGTAGACGACGTCGACGTCGGAGAGGTAGTTCAGCTCCCGCCCACCGGTCTTGCCCATGCCGATGACGGCCAGGCGGCACTCGGCGCCGCCGCCGGGCAGCTCGGCGCGCGCCAGCGCCAGCGCGGTCTCCAGCGCGGCGGCGGCCAGGTCGGCCAGCTCCGCGGCGGTGCGGTGCAGCACGGCGGTGGGGTCCGCGGTGGCCAGGTCGCGCCCGGCCAGGCCCACCAGGCGGCGGCGGTAGGCCACCCGCAGCGCCTCGGCACCGGGGGTGCCGGCCGCGGCGGCCTCGGCCACCGGCACCTCGGCGGCCGGGTCGGCGCCCACGGCCGCCAGCAGCTCCGCGCGCAGCTCGGCGGCGTCGGGCGCGCCCGCCGAGGCGAGCACCGTCCAGTGCTCCGGGTGGCGCACGAGGTGGTCGCCCAGCGCCACCGAGCCGCCGAGCACGGCCAGCAGCCGCGCGCGGGTGCCGGCGCCCTCGTCGGGGTCGTCCCCGCGCAGCAGCTCGCGCGCCGCGCCCAGGCGCGAGGCGCCGGAACCGGCGCGCGCGCCCAGGGACCCGGCCCAGCGCACCAGGCCCAGCAGCGCCTGGTCGGGGTCGGCGGTGCGGCGCAGGGCGCGCACCAGGCCCGCGGTGGCCTCGTCCTCCAGGGGGTCGTCGTCGCCGCCGACGCGCACCACGCCGGCCAGGGCGGCGTCGCGCAGCAGCCCCAGGGCGCGGGCGGGGTCGGTGAACCCCGCCCGCGCCAGCTGCGCGGTGGCGCTGGTGCGCCGCCCGGGCGCGAGGCTCACGGCAGCGTCCTCACGGCAGCACCCTCACGGCAGCGGCCTCACAGCAGCGGCAGGTAGCGCTGCAGCTCGAACGGGGTGACCTGCGCGCGGTAGTCGGCCCACTCGGCCCGCTTGTTGCGCAGGAAGAAGTCGAAGACGCCCTCCCCGAGGGCCTCGGCGACCAGCTCGGAGCGCTCCATGACGGCGATGGCGTGCTCCAGGCTCTGCGGCAGCGGCTCGATGCCCATGGAGCGGCGCTCGGCGTCGGTCAGCGACCACACGTCGTCCTCGGCGCCGTCGGGCAGCTCGTAGCCCTCCTCCACGCCCTTCAGGCCGGCCGTCAGCAGCAGCGCGTACGCCAGGTAGGGGTTGCAGGAGGAGTCCAGCGCGCGGTACTCCACGCGCACCGACTGCGCCTTGCTGGGCTTGTACATCGGCACGCGCACCAGCGCCGAGCGGTTGTTGTGGCCCCAGCTGACGTAGCTGGGCGCCTCGCCGCCGCCCCACAGGCGCTTGTAGGAGTTGACGAACTGGTTGGTCACGGCGGTGATCTCGGCGGCGTGGCGCAGCACCCCGGCGATGAACCGCCGCCCCGTGCGCGAGAGCTGGTACTCCGCGCCGGCCTCGTAGAAGGCGTTGGCGTCGCCGTCGAAGAGGGACAGGTGGGTGTGCATGCCGGAGCCGGGGTGCCCCTCCAGCGGCTTGGGCATGAAGCTGGCGTACAGCCCCATCTCCCCGGCGACCTCCTTGATGACGGTGCGGAACGTCATGATGTTGTCCGCGGTCGTCAGGGCGTCGGCGTAGCGCAGGTCGATCTCGTTCTGCCCCGGCCCGCCCTCGTGGTGGCTGAACTCCACCGAGATGCCCATGCTCTCCAGCGTGGAGATCGCGGTGCGCCGGAAGTCGGTGGTGGTGCCGCCGGGGTGGTTGTCGAAGTAGCCGACGTAGTCCACCGGCTCGGGCACCGCGCCGCGCTCCAGCGGGCCCTTGAAGAGGTAGAACTCGATCTCGGGGTGCGTGTAGAAGGTGTAGCCGTGCTGGGCGGCGCGGTCCAGGGCGCGCTTGAGCACGTAGCGCGGGTCCGAGCGGGCCGGCTGCCCGTCGGGCGTGAGGATGTCGCAGAAGATGCGCGCGGTGCCCTGGTGCTCGTCGGTGCTGCGCCAGGGCAGCACCTGGAAGGTGGACGGCTCCGGCTGCAGGAGCATGTCGGACTCGGACACGCGCGAGAGGCCCTCGATGGCCGAGCCGTCGAAGCCGATGCCCTCGCCGAACGCGCCCTCGAGCTCGGCCGGGGCGATGGCCACCGACTTCAGCGTCCCGATGACGTCGGTGAACCACAGCCGGACGAAGCGGATGTCCCGCTCCTCCAGCGTGCGCAGCACGAACTCCTGCTGGCGGTCCATCGCCACCCTTCCGTCGCTCCGAAGGGCCCCGGCGGTCGTCGGCGCCCCCGGCGCCATCTTCCCCCATGAGCGCCGCGCCGCGGCGCAGGCGCCCCGCCCGCGGACGGGCCCGGTGCCCGGGCTCACTAGGCTGCGGGCATGCCTCAGCTGCGGGTGGCCATGGCGCAGGTCGACACGACGGTCGGAGACCTCGAGGGGAACGTGCGCGCCGTGCGGGAGTGGGCGCGCCGCGCCGCGCGGGAGGGCGCCCACCTGGCGCTCTTCCCGGAGACGGCGGTGACGGGCTACCCCGTGGAGGACCTGGCGCTGCGCCGCTCCTTCGTGGACGCCTCCAAGCGGGCCGTGGGCCGCCTGGCCGGGGAGCTGGCCGACGACGGCCTCGGCGAGATGGTCGTGGTCGTCGGCTACGTCGACCGCGCCGAGCACGACACCCGCCCCGGCGGGGTGGGCCGCCCGCGCGGGCTGCCGCAGAACTGCGCCGCGGTGCTGCACCGCGGCAGGGTGGTGGCCCGCTACGCCAAGCACCACCTGCCCAACTACGGCGTCTTCGACGAGTACCGCATCTTCGTGCCCGGCGACGACCTGCTCGTGGTGCGCGTGCGCGGGGTGGACGTGGCCGTGGCCATCTGCGAGGACCTGTGGCAGGACGGCGGGCCGGTGCAGACCGCCGGCGACGCCGGGGCCGGGCTGCTGGCGGTGCTCAACGCCTCCCCCTACGAGCGCAACAAGGACGACGTGCGCCTGGAGCTGGTGGGCCGGCGCGCGGCCGAGGCCGGCTGCCCCATCGCCTACGTCAACGCCGTCGGCGGGCAGGACGAGCTGGTCTTCGACGGCGACTCCCTCGTCGTCGACGCCGAGCGCCGGGTGCTGGCGCGCGGGCCGCAGTTCGGCGAGGCCCTCGTGGTGGCCGACCTGGAGCTGGCCGCCGCCGACACCTCCCCGGACTGGGTCGGCGAGGTGCAGCGCGTGACGATCTCCGACCAGCCCGTGCCCGCCTACGAGCCGCTGCCCGCCCCGCTGCACGAGCCGCTGCCGGACGTGGCCGACGTGCACGCCGCGCTCGTGCTGGGCCTGCGCGACTACGTGCGCAAGAACGGCTTCCGCTCCGTGGTGGTGGCCGTCTCCGGCGGCATCGACTCCGCGCTGGTGGCCTCCCTGGCCTGCGACGCGATCGGCGCGCAGCACGTCGTGGGCATCTCGCTGCCCTCGGGCTACTCCTCGCAGCACTCGCGCGACGACGCCGCGGAGCTGGCGCGCCGCTGCGGCTTCGAGTACCGCCAGTACCCCATCGCCCCGATGGTCGACGCCTTCCTGGCCACCGTCCCGCTGGCGGGCGTGGCCGAGGAGAACCTGCAGGCGCGCGTGCGCGGCACCACCCTGATGGGCCTGGCCAACCAGGAGGGCCACCTCGCGCTGGCCACGAGCAACAAGAGCGAGCTGGCGGTGGGCTACTCCACCCTCTACGGCGACTCCGTGGGCGGCTACGCGCCGCTGAAGGACGTGCCCAAGACGCTGGTGTGGGCCTTGTCGCGCTGGCGCAACGAGCAGGCCGCCGCGCGCGGGGAGCAGCCGCCGATCCCGGAGAGCACCATCACCAAGCCGCCGTCGGCGGAGCTGCGCCCCGGGCAGACCGACCAGGACTCCCTGCCGCCGTACGAGGTGCTCGACGCGATCCTGGAGGACTACGTCGAGGGCGACCGCGGGCGCGCCGAGATGCTCGCCGACGGCTTCGACGCCGAGGTCGTCGACGCGGTGCTGACCCTGGTGGACCGCGCCGAGTGGAAGCGCCGGCAGTTCGCCCCGGGGCCGAAGATCTCCTACAAGGCGTTCGGGCGCGACCGCCGCCTGCCCATCTCCAGCCGCTGGCGCGAGCCCACGGTCGGCCCCGCCCTGGCGCCGCCGGTCGTCGCGAGCGAGGCCGCGCGCGAGGCGCTGGCGTGAGCGGCCACGCCGTGGAGGCGCCCGCCTCCCCCGCCGAGCGCCGGCGCACCCGCGTGCACCACCTGCGCGCCATGAAGGAGCGCGGCGAGCGCTGGGCGATGCTCACCAGCTACGACGTGATGACCGCGGCGGTCTTCGACGAGGCGGGCATCCCCGTGCTGCTCGTGGGCGACTCCGCCGCCAACACCGTGCTGGGGATGCCCAGCACGCTGGGCGTGACGCTGGAGGACCTGCTGCCGCTGGTGCGGGCGGTGGTGCGCGGCGCCCCGCACGCCCTGGTGGTCGCCGACCTGCCCTTCGGCTCCTACGAGGCCTCCGACGAGCTCGCCGTGGCCTCGGGCGTGCGGCTGCTGAAGGAGGGCGGCGCGCACGCGGTGAAGCTGGAGGGCGGGGTGCGCAGCGCCTCGCGGGTGCGCGCGCTCGTCGACGCCGGCGTGCCCGTCATGGGGCACGTCGGCTTCACCCCGCAGGCCGAGCACGCGCTGGGCGGCTACCGGGTGCAGGGCCGCGGCGAGGCGGGCGCGGCCGTGCTCGCCGACGCGCGGGCCGTGGCCGACGCGGGGGCGTTCGCGGTGGTGCTGGAGATGGTCCCGGCGCAGGTGGCCGAGCGGGTCACCCGCGAGCTGGCCGTGCCCACGGTGGGCATCGGCGCCGGCGCCGCCTGCGACGCGCAGGTGCTCGTCTGGCAGGACTTCGCGGGCCTGACCGAGCGCACCGCGCGCTTCGTCAAGCGCTACGCGGAGCTGCGCGGCGTGCTCGGCGAGGCGGCGCGCGCCTACGCCGAGGACGTGCGCACCGGCGCCTTCCCCGCGGAGGAGCACTCCTTCTGAGCCTGCGCCGGGTCCGGCACCGGGCCCGGCGGCAGCACCTCGCCGCGCACGGCCGCCAGCAGCCAGCGGGCGGTGCGCTCGCCCGCCTCGGCGCCGGCGGCGCCCAGCAGCGCCACGGCCGGGTGCTCCCAGCCGGCGCGGAACAGCTCCCCGTGGGCGGGGCGCACCGCCGCGCGCGCGGCGGCGAGCAGGTCCGCGTCCAGCAGGGAGTCCCCCGCGGAGACGAAGCCGTCGAAGCCGCCGCGGCGCACCACCTCGGCCACCGCCGCGGACTTCGTCAGCGGCCGCGGCACCGCGTAGAGCTTGCGGCCCTGCAGCGAGACGACGTAGCCCCAGCCGTCCAGCCGGTCCGTCAGCTGCCGCAGGGGCTCCCCCTCCAGCGCGGGCCGCTGCCCCTCGCGCAGCACCGCGTAGGAGAACAGCCCCGGCACGTCGCGCACCGCCGGCTCCGCCGAGCCCGGCACCGCCGCGCGCGCGGCGTCCACGACCCGGGACAGCTCGGCGTGCACCCGCGCCAGCGGGGCGCAGCCGGACAGCGCCCGGCGCACGGCCGCCGCCCACGCCGCGTCCGGCTCGCCGTCCACCAGCAGCACCCCGCCGTTGGCGCACACCGCCACCCGCGGCGGCCGCTGCGGCCAGCGCACCCGCTCGTACTGCTCGCGGGTGCGGGTGGTCACCGGCACGAAGGCGCCGGAGGCGACCAGCTCGCCCAGCAGCCGCCACGCCTGCGGCGTCACCCACGAGATCGTGCGCCCGGCGTACCGCTCCACCGGCACCAGGGCGGCGACGTCGGCGGCCGCGGAGCGCTCGGAGAAGATCAGCGTCTGGTCCAGGTCGCTGGCCGCCAGCGGCCCGCTCACCGGGCGCCCGCCGCCGAGCCCGCCGCCGAGCCCGCCGCCGCGCGCCCGTCCGCGCCGGAGGCCCCGCGCGTGTAGCGCGGGTGCACCAGGCCCACGGCGCTGTACGCCAGGCCCGGCACCTCCTGCACCGGCACGCCGCGCTGCTCGGCCAGCAGCCGCACGTGCGCCAGGTCCCCGGGGTGGGCCAGCTCCGCCTCCGGGCGCACCAGCACCCGCCAGGGCACGCGGCGCAGCAGCACCCGGGTGGTCTCCCCCACGCCGGGCTTGACGAGGTTGACGTCGCCGATGCCGAAGCGCGCGGACAGCTCCTCCACCTGCGCCCAGCCGGTGAAGGTGGGGGTGCGCTCGCCGGCGCGCACCGCCGCCGCGGCGGCCGGCACCTCCGGCGCGACGTCGCCGAAGAACCCCGCGACGGTGTCCACGAAGCGGCGCGAGACGTCCGCCCCGGCCAGCTCGGCGTAGAACTTCGCACCGTGGAAGCGTCCCGGGCCGATGAGCCGGTCGTTGAGGACGGTGCGGCTGACCAGGCCGGAGACGGTGGAGTTCAGGCACGCGGAGGGCACCAGGTAGTCCTCGCGGGTGCCGAAGGTGCGCACGCAGGAGCCGGGGTCGGCCAGCACCGCGAGCTCGTCGCGGAAGCCGCGCACGCCGCAGGCGGCCAGGGCGGCGGACAGCTCGCGCGTGATGGCGCCCTTGCCCGTCCAGCCGTCGACGAACACCACGCGGGCGGGGTCGTGGTGGGCGGCCAGCCAGCGCAGGGCCAGCTCGTCGATGCCGCGCCCGCGCACGATGGACAGCGCGTAGTGCGGCCAGTCGCGCCCGCAGCGCTCGGCGGCCCAGCGCCGCAGCAGCACCCCCACCGGGGTGCCCGCGCGCGCCAGCGAGGCCAGCACGAGGTCCTCGCCGCGCTCGGCGCGCAGCAGCTCGGCGACCACGCCCACGCCCAGCGCGACGCGGCGGGCGGTGCGGCGCAGCGCCGCCTCGAACAGGGCGGCGTACTCGGCGCTGGGCACGTACTCCACCGGCAGCGACTCCGCGTAGTGCGCGCCGCCGGACTGCACGGCCTCCTCGCGCTCCTCCGCGGGCGCCTCCAGCGCCGCGCCGGAGAGGTCGGTGAGCAGCCAGGCCACCTCCTCGGGGCGGTAGCTGGAGAACGCCGGGCCCCGCAGCGGTTCGGGCAGGGCGGTGCCGGCCGGGCGCGGCGCGGTGCTCGCCGGGGTGCTCGCGGGGGTGCTCGCGGGGGTGCTCACGCGGGAGGGCTCCAGACGTCGGCGGGCAGGGTGACCAGGTGCAGGCGCTCGGCCAGCGGCGCCAGGGCGGCCAGCGCCCCGTCGGGCGCGCGCAGCGCCGCGGGGTCGGAGGCGGAGTCCACCACGAGCACGAGCGCGCCCCAGCGGCGCGGGCGCGCGGCGTTGTGGGCGTAGCGGGTGCCGGGGCCGTCCACGGCCGGGTCGTGGCTGCGGAAGGCGAGCGAGGAGCGCACCGCGTAGCCCTCGGCGTCCACCGCCAGCACCGGCGAGCGCGTGGTGGACGAGGCGCGCACCGGCGCCGGCAGGCGCTCGGCCAGCTGAGCGGCCAGCAGCAGCGGGGCGTGCAGCAGCTCCTCGCTGCCCAGCACCAGCACGTCGCCGGCCCCCGCCAGGGCCGCGGCGGCCGGTCCGGCCAGGTCGGCGGCCGCCGCGGCCGCGGCGTGCGCGGGCGAGGCGCCGAAGCGGGCGGTGGTGGGCACCGCGCCCGGCCAGGGCACGGGCAGCTGCGCGACGTCCGCGGGCACCGCAGCGGCGCGCGGCACCACCGGCGCGGCCGCGGCGACCAGCTCGGCCCCGCGCGCCAGCACGTCCGCCGGCAGCCGCACCCGCCCGGCGGCCAGCGCGACGACGTCCACGCGCGCGCCCAGCTCGGCGGCCAGCGCGTCGAGGCGGGCGCGGTCGGCGGGCGAGCGCACGTCGACCAGGCCGGCGACGACGTAGCGCCGGCGCGGGGTGCGCGCGTGCAGCGCGCGCAGGGTGTTGGCCACGGTGCGGCCGGTGGACAGCTCGTCGTCGACGAGGACCAGCGGCGCCGCGGGGTCGGCCAGGCGCTGCAGCACCGCCGGCTCGGCGGGCAGCAGCTGGTGGCCGGTGGCGTGGGAGTGCTCCTCCTCGAAGCCGGCGTAGCCGGTGGCGCCGGGCGCGGCGCGGCGGGTGGAGTGCAGGCACGCCGCCCCCAGCGCCTCGGCCACGGCCTGCCCCAGGCCGGTGGCGGTCTCCGCGTAGCCGACGACGAGCGCGCCGGGCACCGGGGCCGCGACCGCGCGCGCGGCGGCCAGCACGGCGGCGGCGGCCGCGCCGTCCCCGGCCAGGGCGGCGCGCCAGGCGGCGGCGGGGGCACCGGCGCCGGCGGGGGCGCCGAGCGCGGCGGCGACCAGCGCGCCCAGGCGCAGGCCGGCGGCGCGCACCAGCCGCGGGTCGGTGGGCACGTGCTTGCCCAGCACCGTGGACACCAGCAGGTGCGCGCGGCGCGGGTTGCGCCGCAGCGCCAGGCCCAGCAGGTCCCGCACGCCCAGGCCGTCGGTGCCCGGCGGGCCGTCCAGGCGC
The DNA here is from genome assembly GCF_050871305.1 of Kineococcus gypseus. Classification (NCBI taxonomy): domain Bacteria; kingdom Bacillati; phylum Actinomycetota; class Actinomycetes; order Kineosporiales; family Kineosporiaceae; genus Kineococcus; species Kineococcus gypseus. The sequence goes on from NZ_JBJLRD010000012.1 coordinate 89,550, forward strand.
ACGCCGAGGCGTGCGCCCACCCACGAGCCGCCCGGCCAGGCGTCCCCCGGGGCGTCCCGCTCGGTGTCCCGCTCGGTGTCCCGCTCGGTGTCCCGCTCGGTGTCCTGCGCGGTGTCCTGCGCGGTTCCCGGCGAGCCCGTCGGGGCGCCGGCGGCCGGGGCGCTCACCGGGCCGCCCCGGCGGGTGCGCCGCCGCGCTCGGTGAACGCGTGCCAGGCGTCGTCCTGCGCCTGCAGCACGTGCGCGTACGTCACGCCGGGGCGGGACACGCCGAAGGCGCGGGCGCGGGCCAGGACCCGCTCGGCCCACGGGCGGTGCGGGCCGGCCTCGTTCATCTTGTTGCGGTAGCTGGAGGCCATGACGCCGCCGGCGGTCTGGGCCAGCACGTCGGAGGCGTCGCAGTAGTCCTCGTGCGTGACCACGGAGACGGCGTGGACGACGGCCACGTGCGAGGGGTGGATGACCGTCTTGCCCTGCAGGCCGTTGACGCGGTCCAGCTCCAGCTCGCGCACCAGGCCGTCGAGGTCCTCGGCGATGAGCTGCTCGCGCAGGTCCTCGGTGCCCGCGCCGGCGAAGGGGTCGGCGGCCAGGCTGGTGCGGAAGACGCGCGGGCCGGAGGTGAAGTGCTCCCACACCGGCGCGGTGATGGGGTAGCCGCTGCCGTCGGCGCGGCCGAGGACGTTGATGACGTCGCCGAGGACGTCGGCGACGACGCGCACGTCCCACACCGTCGCCCCGCGCGGGCGGCGCAGCCCGTACGCCGAGGACAGGTCGGTGGCGCCGGTGCGCACCGCCAGCACGAGGTCGCGGTGCTCGTCGAGGACGGCGCGGATGGCGAAGAGCGCCTCGCCGCGGGTGTCCAGGTGCGCCACGTCGCGGCTCTCCAGCACCGGCATCGCCCACAGCCGGCGCCCGGCCAGCTCCGAGGCGCGCCGGACCGCGGCCAGCCAGCGCTGCGGCGCCGGCTGGCCGCTGCCCCCGAACTTCGGCAGCACGAAGCCGGTCAGGCACTGCAGCCCGACGCCGCTGCGCGCGGCCACCGCCAGGAGCTGCTCGGGGGTGCGCGGGCGCACGAAGAGCATCAGCGGGGGGCCTGCGGCCCACTCCGGGTGCCGGGCCAGGTCGGCCAGCTCGCGCACGAGGGTGTCCTCGGCCACCTCGACGCGGTCGTCGGGCACGGAGTCCTCCAGGCACGCCACGGCGCTGCGCACCCCGCGCCGCGCCATGCGCAGCAGGTCCCCCGCCAGGCGCTGGCGGGTGGCGGGGCTGTACAGGGTGGCGCCCAGCGCGACGGCGAGCTCGTCGCGGCCCGCACCCAGGTCCACCGGTCGCGGGGGGTGCAGGAAGAGCGCGTCGGTGCGCGCGGGGTCGAGCTCGGTGAAGTGGCGCACGGCGGCGCTCCTCCTCCCGTCGGGCTGGAGGGGTGGGCGGGTGCTGCGGGGGCTCGCGGTGGTGCGGGGGGCTCGCGGTGGTGCGGGGGCTCAGAGGTGCGGGGTGATCGCCGGCAGCAGGTCGCGGAAGGTGCGCCCGGTGGCGGCCTGGCCGATGGCGGTCATCGCCCACCCTCCCCCCTCGCGGGCGAGCTTGGCCATCACCTGCGCGTTGTGGCTGCCGGAACCCGTCAGCTCGTAGCGGGCCAGCTCCACCGCCCGCGGCTGGGCGGTGTCCAGCAGCCGGCAGTAGGCGTTCTGCACGGAGGAGAAGTCCTGGCCGGTGAAGCTGTTGACGGTGAAGACCAGGGTGCTCACCCGCGCGGGCACCGCGGGCAGGTCCACGACGATCACCTCGTCGTCGCCCTCGCCCTCGCCGGTGAGGTTGTCCCCGGTGTGGGTGATCGAGCCGTCCCGGCTGCGCAGCTGCTGGAACCACACGGTGTCCACCAGCTGCCCGGAGGCGTCGAACAGCAGGCAGGAGGCGTCCAGGTCCACGTCGACGGAGCGCTTGCGGCCCAGGAAGCCGCGGGCGACGGCGTCCCAGCCCAGCCCCATGGACACGCGGGTCAGCTGCCCGCCCCCGGACTTGCTCAGCGACAACTTCTGGCCCTTGCTCAGGTCGACCACGTCGTGCTCCCTGCTCGTCGGTGGCGCCGGCCGTGCCGGCGGGTGGCGGGTCGTGCGGGTGGTGCGGGCGCCGCGGCGCTCAGGCGCGCCGCGGGGCGGTGCCGTCCGGCTCCCACACCACGTCGTCGAAGCCGAAGGCCTCGGCGACGTCGCGCTGCGGACCGGGGGTGGAGGCGTCCTCGCGGCGCACGACGAGCTCGCCGGCGACGTCGTGGACGGAGAGCAGGGCGCAGGTGCGCGCCGCCGGCGGGGCACCGGCGTGCACCCGCAGGCGCGCGCCGTCGCGGCGGCGCACCGTCAGCCGCGGCGCCAGGGCGGCCCAGTCGGGCGGCGCGGGGCGCACGGCGTAGGCGTAGACGACCAGGCGGCGCAGCAGGTCCAGGTGCCGGGTGTCCACCAGCAGCTCCTCGCTGCGCTCGGTGCGCCCACCGAGGCGCAGCACCTGGCGCGCGCCGTAGCCGGGGGCGGCCAAATGCTCGCCGAGGGACTGCACCACGCCGCTGCGCCGGTCGCGGGTCTCCCACAGGCACCCCAGGTGCAGGTCGGTGGAGCGCTGCAGACCCGTGCGGGTCACCAGCGGGTCCCACTCCAGCAGCACCCGCAGCGTGCCGGTGCCGCGCTCGGCGACGGGCACGCGCACCACCGGGCGCTCGTCGTCCAGGACCACGAGCGACTCCGAGCGCCGCGCCAGGCCGACCGCCGCCGGCGGCGCCGGCTCGGCGGGCGCGGGACGGGCGGTGCGCGCGGCGGTGGGCACCGGGTCCGCGCGGGGCGGCGCCGGCGGGACCGGGGCCGGGCGGGCGGCCGGCGCGGGCGCAGCCCTGCGGACGGGGCCCGCCGGCGGGGCCGGGGGTGGGCCCGCCGGTGGGGTCTGCGGGCGGGCGGGGGGCCGGGCAGGGGG